>CAUJFK010000018.1 GCA_963169175.1 Acidobacteriota bacterium
GATCCAGTCCCGGCTTCGCCACCACGAAACGGGACGAATAAGATCGCAGAAAACTGAAAAAAGAACGCCGGCCGCTACCGCTCTCGGTTCTGACTTACGAATTGGTTTGCCTCCACCCAGAAGCGCCAGGGCATCGCGGCATATTCCTTTGCGTAATCGATGCCGATGCGTTTCCCCGTCGCGATCTCATTGTCCTTGAACTGTCGATCTTGCTCCAACCATATCCGGCCGTCCAATAGATCTGCCCCGTTTAAACCGCGGTCAATACCGAACGCGATACACAGCTTGCCGGGGCCGGACGTTAGGTTTTTGTCTTTCATCGCCCCGCGTCGGGTTCGCATTATTTCTAAACCCTCAACCGGCTCGACGGCCCTTATTAGAACGACGTGCGGTTGTTCAGCCGGCCCAGTGACGATGTTAAGCTGGTAGTACATTCCGTACACAAAGAAAATATATACGTGCCCGCCCGGGCCGTAGGTCACTTCATTTCTGGCCGTCCGCCGCCCGCCGTAGCTGTGCGCCGCCCTATCTTCGGTACCAAGATATGCTTCGGTCTCGACGATCATTCCCGACACGCGATTACCCGACCCATCCGGCACGACCAACAGTGTGCCTAGGAGGCCGCGTGCTATCCGCAAAGTATTTTGGTCCAGATAAAAGGCGTGGTCGATCTTCATCAATTCAGTTGCCGTTCACGGAACGGATATTGCTCTATTTTCGAATACAGCGAACTTTTCGACAAACTGCGCGCGGAAAACATACGGCGCAATATCAATCACATGGAGGAATAATTTGATGCAAGTAAAAGAAATAATGACGCAAGATCCGGCATGCTGTACGGCCGATGAGGGCCTGCAGTCAATAGCAAAGATGATGGTGGACAACGATTGCGGATGCATCCCGATCGTTGATGACATGGACTCGAAACGGCCGATCGGTACGATCACCGACCGCGACATTTGTTGCCGGACGGTTGCCGAGGGGCAAAATCCGCTCGATATGACCGCGGGAGATGTGATGAGCAGCGACGTGGTCACGGTAACGCCGGACACATCCGTTGCAGATCTCTGCAACCTGATGGAACAGAATCAGATAAGGCGGATCGCGGTCATTGACGACGCCGGCCGATGCTGTGGAATGGTTGCCCAGGCCGACATCGCGATCAACGCCGATACCAGCAAAACGGCCGAGGTAGTTCAGGAGGTCTCGCGGGCAGCTGGGGTATAGGCACGGGCGGACTCTAACAGTTGAATCGCGAGTACTTTTGTGCTCTTTGTGTCTTCAACTTGGTGAGCCTTGTGTTAGAAAATACCGAGCGGCAAGCGCGAGTTGCCGCTCGTTTTACGTGTGCACCCGCGTCTTTCAGCTAAATCCGCTATACTGTATGAAAATTGTGCGCTCTCGATGACATGACCGTGCTTATCGTGCATCAAAGCTTCCGAAAGATGATGAAACTGGGTTCTATAATTTCACTTTTGCTCATCCTCGTTGCCACCTCGATCGGGCAAAAACCTGAAGATCGGCTCGCAACCGCCACCGGCCTTACATTCTCCGCCGGTTCGCTTTCCGGCCCCGTCCAGAAATTGTATCTCGGCCAAAATACTGCTGTCGCGGCCGAACGAACGCAGCTGTTGGGATCGCTTGTGGGTGAAACGCTTTTGCAGGCGGAAGCAAAGGCCCAGGGCGTAACTGTCGATGCACTCCTCGCCGCAACCGCGAAGAAGGTTTCCGAGCCATCGACCGCGGAGATCAAAGCTGTTTACGACGCAAACCGTGCCGCGTTGGGCGAACGGCCTCTTGAACAGGTAACTCCGCAGATAGTTTCATTTCTCCGAAACGGGGCCGAGCAGAAGGCGGTCACCGAGCTTATTGGAGCTCTAAAGGCCAAGCATAAATTCACCGCCGGGAAAGACATCATTGCTCCCGATCTGAAACCCGCGGATACTGTCTTTTCCATCGCCGCAAAGCTATTCACCGCCGCTGAATTCGAATCGCGGTTCAAGGCCGATCTTTACGATATCAAGGCCGAGATCGCGGCGTACGTGCAACTGGACCTGGACAATGCGATCTTCTCCGCTCTCGTCGCGCAGGAAGCAAGAAGCAGAGATCCGGAACCGGCCGATGTGCTTGCGGTTGAGATCACGAACAAGCTCAAGGATTTCACCGATAATGAAAGAGCAAAGCTTGAGGACGAACTGAAGCAGCGGCTTTTCACGAAGTACGCCGTAAAAATATTGTTCAAGGAACCGGTCCCGGTCGCGCACGACGTGACGGCGGACGACGACCCGGTGTCCGGCGATCCGGCGGCTCCGGTGACGGTCATCATGTTTAGCGACTTTCAATGTTCGGCTTGCTCCGCCACGCATCCGGTCCTGAAAAAAGCTCTGACCGAGTACGGGAACAAGGTCCGCCTCGTCGTTCGTGATTTTCCGCTTGAATCCGTTCACGAAAATGCGTTCCGTGCCGCTTTGGCTGCAAATGCTGCCCGTCAGCAGGGTAAATTTTTCGAATATATCGAGGTTCTTTATTCGCACCAGGATGCACTTGATGCAGCTTCGTTAAGCCGTTACGCGGCCGAACTTGGTTTGAACCTAAAACAATTTGAGTTAGACTCTAACAGCGAAAAAACGGCGGCGGAGATACGAAAGGATATGGCCGATGGTGTAAAGAACGGTGCCGGCGGTACACCTACCATCTACGTCAATGGTGTGAAACTGCAGATCTTGTCGGCTGACGGTTTTCGTCATGCCATCGACAGAGCACTTGCGGCGGCCGGGACCAAATAGTTCATTTTTATGCGTTCTCATTTTATTTTGTTACTTGCTCTTGTCACCCTTTCCTGCGGCGAGAATTCTAATTCAAAAACGAACAATGCCGCGAACACAAAGCCTTCGGTGACCAATTCGAACAAGACGCTCGCAGCCGTGCCGCAATATACCGCTGAGGTGATCAAGACCTACCCGCACGACCCGAAGGCGTTCACACAGGGCCTTGTCTTCCATAACGGCTTTCTCTACGAAGGCACCGGCGGCAAGGCGGCCCGCGGCGATGATTTTTTTTCGTCGCTGCGAAAGGTCGATCTTGAGACCGGCAAGGTATTGCAGAAATACGATGTTCCGCCTGACTTCTTCGCCGAAGGCATCGCTATCCTGAACGACAAGATCTTTCAGCTGACGTGGCAGGAACGCACCGGTTTTGTCTATGATCTCGCCGATTTCAAACTGCTTCGCCAAGTGCGATATACGGGCGAGGGCTGGGGCCTGACCCAGGATGGTACACACCTGATAATGAGCGATGGAACGCATGTCATCCGTTTTATCAACCCCGAAGATTTCTCAACCGTCCGGACGATCTCTGTCAACGACGAACGCGGCCAACCGCTGATGGAACTGAACGAGCTCGAATATGTAAAAGGCGAGATATGGGCAAATATCTGGGAGACCGGCTGGATCGTTCGTATCGACCCCGCGACCGGCAAGCTGTTGGGACGGATCGATCTGACTTCCCTGGCGGATCAGGTACAGGCCAAAAACCCGAAGGCCGATGTTCTGAACGGGATCGCCTACGATGCCGCGACTGATCGGCTCTTCATCACCGGCAAAAAATGGCCGAATCTATACGAGATCAAGGTCAACCCGAAATGACTGACGAAGAATTGATGCGGCGGGCAATAGAGCTTGCACTGGCGGGAATAAATTCAAACACAGGCGGCCCATTTGGTTGTGTTATCGCCCGCGACGGGATCGTTGTCGGCGAAGGCTCGAACGAGGTCACATCGACCAACGACCCGACCGCTCATGCGGAAGTGGTGGCAATTCGCGATGCCTGCGCCAAGCTGAATTCATTTCAGCTTGAAGGCTGTGTCGTTTATGCATCGTGCGAACCGTGCCCGATGTGCCTCGGTGCAATTTATTGGGCCCGGCCCCAACGTGTTGTTATCGCAGCCAACCGTCACGACGCCGCGGACGCCGGCTTTGATGACGCATTTATCTATCAGGAACTTTGCGGCAATGATCTTGAGGCACGAACCGTACCGATAACTACGCTCCTTCGCGATGAAGCGCTGAAGGTTTTTCAGCATTGGACCGCGATGTCGAATAAGATCGAGTACTGACCGCCCGCGCATAGGGTGAGCGAAAGTTCCTTAAAAGTACAGCCTCTAAAATTATTGGCCCCATCCGATCGACCGCGATGTCAAATAACTACCTTTACCTGTTGATTGCCCTCGTCGCCGGAGCAATACTTCCGACGCAGGCCGGTGTCAATAACCGAATGGCCGCGTTTGTCGAAAGCCCTATCATCGCGGCATTCGTTTCATTTGTTGTGGGAACGCTTGCCCTTTTTGCTTATCTCGTTTTGACGGGAGCCCCGCTTGGGAATCTGTATGAATCGCGCAATGCGCCGCTGTATGCATGGACGGGCGGGCTGACCGGAGCGTTCTTTGTTGCCGCTACCATCGCCCTCGTACCGCGGATCGGCATGGCGATGACATTCAGCCTGGTCGTGGCCGGGCAGATGATCATCACGCTCGTGATCGATCATTTCGGACTGCTTGGCGTAGAAGTACGCCCCATAAGCTGGGCACGGATCGCCGGCATCCTGCTTGTGACCGGCGGCGTTGTCCTCATTCGCAGATTCTAACGATACTCTTTCGATTCCGAACACCTATTTCAGCTCGCATGGGAACATCTCCTCATCTCCGGTGTCTAATTGTATCGAACGGTTGGCACCGGGACTTGAAAAATGGAGGAACAATTCCCATGTTTGACAAAATGATCGTATCGGACGCCAACACTGCCGAGTCCGGCGGCCGAAGCCGCTATTTCATCATTTCTGGGCTTGTCGTAGGTGCCTTGTTCGTTTCAGCCGTCGTGCTCAGCATCTATGCTGTAAATCTTGATCTCGGCCCCGATGAATTCGAACTTTCCACAATGCTTGCTCCGGTTGAACCCGCGGAGGCCGAACGGCCGAGAGAAGAGCCGCCAAGGAACCAGCAGGCCCGCCAAAGTGATTTGCCAAGCCGCATCCAGGACATGCTCAGGACAGACGAGCCGCCGCGAGAGATTCCCAATACCGTTTCAGTCGCACCAAACCAGAACATGGCACGGCCCCAAGGCGAATTCCTTATCCGCGACTTCGATTCGGTTGGCACAGCGGCACCAGATGGAACAGGAAACCGAACCAGCTCAGGCGGCACCAATACCGGCTCGTATGAAGCAGTGATCGCCTCGACGCCGGTAGCCGCATCAGTTCCGCCGCCTCCACCCACCGTCAAAAAACCTCCGGTTCCGCCGATGGTCTCAAAGGGCGTCATCAACGGAACGGCCACATCACTCCCACGTCCGCCTTATCCGCCAGCAGCCAGAGCGCTGGGTATTGAAGGCGCGGTAAGTGTTCAGGTGATCATCGATGAGCGGGGCAACGTCATTTCGGCAAAGGCTATCAACGGTTCTGTAGTGCTGAGAAAGGTCTCAGAAACCGCGGCCTCATCAGCAAAGTTCCACCCGACAACTTTATCGGATATTCCTGTAAAGGTGACGGGAGTGATCGTTTACAACTTCACGCGGTAGGTCAACTGCCCTTCAACGGCGTTTCCCGGCTAGAAAGCCGATCAGGTCTTTGGCATCCATGTCATACATCGGCACCGGGAAACGCTCTCGAAGTTCTTCGAACATCATTCCGTCAATAAGGATCGGCTCATCTGATTTGATCGTGTGTTTCGGGAAAATAACAAAATCCCCCTTTACCCTATCCGCTATTGCCAAATAATCCTGGCCGCTTAACAAACCGGCCACGGCAACATCCCCGCCAAAATAGGTATTCGGCACCGCCAGCACGTGAAGCTTCGATCCACTAAGCCGATTGTACGCCTCGATCTGTTCCTTAAGGATGGGGGCAAACATCTCGCCTGTCAGGATCGTCCCGGTCCCACATGCTTTAGCCGCCAGTGCCCCACATGCTTTAGCTTGTGGCTCTTGCTTCGGCCTGATCGCCGCCAAATGCGTACGCACATCCATGCTCCCGGCCAAGTTGAGTGACGACGCTTGATTGACCGACTTATCTCCGGATCTCCGCGTCTCCGCGTCTCCGCGTTTAAGAACCTTTTCAAATGAGTTCAAAAACGACCGGACCATCCCGACACCGTCCTCGATCTGCGGATAATCGCCATAATGCCGTCGGCTCGGAACATCCATTCCGGCTTTTATATATATCTCGTCGCCGAGAAACGCAAACGTCTTTCCAAGTGTCCGGCGAAATTCTTTCTGCAGCTTTTCGACTTGTTTTATCGTCCGTCGGCAGAACTCCGGCGTGACCCGCGTCAACCGCGTGTCCGTGTTATATCTAGTCAGCGCGACCGGAACGACCGCCGTGCTGACGACCTTGGGATAATGGCTGGCCAGGTCTCGCAGGGTTTTTTCCAGGATCGCGCCGTCGTTAATTTCGGGACACAGAACCACCTGAGCATGAAGCTCAATATCGTTATCAAGAAGTGTCTTGAGCTTTTCGGAGATATCGGCCCGCTCTTCGGGAACGCCGAGCAGATAGGCACGAGTTTTTAGATCGGTCGCGTGAATGGAAACATACTGCGGCGATAATCGCTGTTCGATTATCCTGTTCATCTCGTCCGGCGTGATGGACGAAAGCGTCGTATAATTTCCGTAGAGGAACGATAGCCGAATGTCCTCATCCCGAACGAACAGCGACGGTCTTGCATCCTCAGGGTTGCCCTTGCAGAAACAGAACAGACACTCGTTCGCACATTGTCGCGGAACGATCTGTTCGAAATTCAGCCCAAAATCCTCGCCCTCCTCGCGGTCAAACTCAATGTCCAGTGTTTCGCCGCCTGCCTTTTTTACTCGCAGGGTCAGCTCGGTTTCCCCGGCGGTCTGGAACCGAAAATCAAGATAATCGCGCACCGTCCGGCCGTTCACCCTAACGATCCGGTCCGTTGGCTTTAACTCAAGCTCATCCGCAAGACTGCCCGGCGCCACCTCCGTTATGGTCACGCCCGGCCGCCTAAGCTGCGTAACTGCTGGTGTAACGGCAAATTCGTACATATCGAAACTACTTAGTGTATAAAATCGGAAAAGAATTTGCCCGCGAATTACGTGAATAGCGCGAACAAAGGATTTCTCCTATTCGCGATCATTCGCGTTATTCGCGGGCAAAACTCTTTATGCTGCTACTATCCGGCCGAGGCGATTTTCAGATCGATCAGCGAATCGAGCGGCGTATATTCAAGGTTCTGCGATTGGGCCACCGCATCGTAAGTCAGCTTGCCGGCGTACGTATTCACGCCTTCGGCCAGGCCCTTGTCATCTTTGATGGCGCGTTCAAAGCCTTTGTTTGCCAGATCAAGCGCATACGGCAGCGTGGCATTGGTCAAGGCAAACGTCGAGGTACGCGGAACCGCTCCCGGCATATTTGCGACGCAATAATGCAAAACGCCTTCTTCATAATAGGTCGGATTTGAGTGCGTCGTTGCGTGCGTTGTCTCAAAACATCCGCCTTGATCAACGGCAACGTCCACAAGTACCGAGCCGTTCGGGACAAGATGCAGCATTCCGCGAGTTACAAGCTTCGGGGCCGCGGCACCAACGACCAGTACGGCACCGATAACAAGATCGGCATGCGAAACTGCTTCCTCGATCGCGTATGGCGACGATGCAAGCGTTTGCACCTTTGAAAGAAAAATATCGTCAAGCTGACGAAGTCGGTCGAGGTTGCGGTCAATAATCGTGACCTTTGCGCCCAAACCAACAGCCATTTTCGCGGCCTCCGTACCCACGACACCACCACCGATGATGACGACATTTGCCGCCGGTACACCGGGCACGCCGCCAAGCAGAACGCCTTTGCCGCCATTCATTTTTTCGAGATATGTTGCACCGACCTGCACCGACATGCGTCCGGCGACCTCAGACATCGGCGTCAGCAGCGGCAAGCGGCCTTGCTTGTCCGTGATCGTCTCGTATGCGACGCCCGTGACATTCCGCTCCATCATTTGCTTGGTCAGCTCGAATTCAGGCGCGAGGTGCAGATAGGTGAAAAGCAGCTGATTTTCATGCATCCGCGGATATTCCGGCGCGATCGGCTCCTTGACCTTGACGATCATATCGCCCGTCTGCCAAACCTCGTCGGCACTATCCAGGATCTTTGCACCGGCCTTCACATACGCATCATCAACAAAACCCGATCCTTCGCCAGCCGACTTTTGCACAAACAACTCGTGCCCTGCCCCAACCAAAGCATGCACGCCAGCGGGGGTCAAACCAACGCGGTATTCATTGTCCTTTATCTCTTTCGGCAATCCGATCTTCATTAGTGATCTCCAGTTTTACATTTTGATATTAAGGCAAACAGTAATTCTATCTATTTTCAAGGATTTATTAAAGCCAGCCAAGCTATCCAGAAGCCCGTACGAAGTAGGGCCGATCCATGCCGCTAAATAAAACGCCGTAACATAGTGCGGGCCGCTTGGTCCAACAAACTTTAGTTTGTTGCTCCGGCCACATATCGCCCTTACTTCGTGCGGGCTTGCGCATTTTTTTACATCGCAGCCATTACAGCCCGGATCTCACCGTAACTGTAATCATCGCCCAACGCAGTTTTAACCGGGCCGATAAGGCTCGGCTCCTGGTTTTCTTCGATCGCTTTGCGTATTATCTCGATCTTCTCCAGCGGAACGATCTGGTCAAGCCGAAGCTCGCCGCTTGCGACAAATCGGGCCAGATGGCCTTCAATTGTGCTTAGACCGAGGCCGCGCGATTTGGCTATCTCTTCCATCGATTTCCCTTCGCGAAACATTTCATACGAAATGTGATAAGTATCCTTGCCGAATACGTCGCGTTTTGTGCGTTGTTTGCGTTCGCGTTTCGGGGATTTTAGATCGATGCGCGAAACGAGTCCGTTCTTTTGGCAATAGTCCTTGATCGACCGCAAAAAATCGGCTCCGTATTTGTCGAATTTCAGATCGCCGACGCCTGAGATCTTTAGCAATTCCCAATCGGCTTGCGGCAGATAGGTCGCCATTTCGACAAGCGTCGCGTCCGAAAACACGACATACGCCGGCACGTTCTCGCTATTTGCAAAGCGGGTTCGAATCTCCCGCAGTTCATCGAGCAAAGCCTGAATGTACGGATGCGAAACTTCCGGGACCAGCTTTTTCGTTTTCTCTTCCCTGACCTTTGCCTTTATCAGTTTGACCGGCACGTTTCCGGCCAGCACGTCCATGCTTTTTTCCGTCAGCTTGATCAACGGAAACTGGCCTTCGGTCTGCGAGAGAAATCCCTGGGCGATCAGGTCTTTGAAATGATCGAACCACGCGTCTTTCGAAATATCGGCCCCGACGCCGTAAGTTTTTATGTTTTTATGCTCGTCGCGGATGCTTTGTGCCTGCGAGCCGCGAAGAAAATCGATCATGTAATTCAAGCCAAAATTCTGTCCCGTGCGGTAAACCGCGCTCAATGCTTTTTGGGCGATGATCGTTCCGTCAAATCGTTCAAAAGTCGTCGTGCAGTTGTCGCAATTGCCGCAATCGTCGGCCAGTTCCTCGCTAAAATAATTGAGCAGGAACCGCCGCCGGCACGATCTCAGCTCGCCGAATTTGCCCATCTGGTCGAGCTTTTTCAGCATTATCGCCGATTGCGACGCGTTGCCGTCAACCTCCGCAAAGCCTTTCAACTTAATAACATCGGCCCAGCTAAAGAAGAGCAACGATTCGCTCGCCAGCCCATCGCGCCCCGCGCGGCCCGTTTCCTGATAATAGCTTTCAATATTTTTCGGCAGATCCATGTGGACGACAAACCGTACATTCGATTTATCGATGCCCATGCCAAACGCGATGGTCGCGACAATGATCTTTGTTTCGTCGCGGAGGAATGAATTTTGATGCGTGTCGCGCATCTGTTTATCGAGCCCCGCATGGTAGGACAATGAGCTAAAACCTTCGTCGCGAAGGTCGGCCGCCAGCGCTTCGACCGAAGCGCGGCTTAGGCAATAGATTATTCCGCTTTGGTCCTTTCGGTCTTCGAGAAAATCGAGCAGTTGGTCAAAGGAATTCCGCTTCGGTTCGACGCGGTAGGAAATATTCGGACGGTTAAAACTCGATAAAAAAAGCTCGGCGTCGCCTATCTCTAACCGATCAAAAATATCTTTACGTACAAGCTTATCGGCCGTGGCCGTAAGTGCAATAACCGGTATCCGCGGAAATTCCTTTTTCAGCACCGCGAGCTTTAAATACTCCGGCCTGAAATCGTGTCCCCAGCTTGATATGCAGTGCGCCTCGTCGATCGCAAACAGCGAGATATTTGTGCTTCGGATAAATTCCAAAAACTGATCGCCGCTCTGCAACAGACGCTCGGGGGCGACATACAGCAGCTTCAACTTTCCGCTCCGCACATCCCGAAAAACCTGAACCTGCTCGGCCGCCGTCTGTGTCGAATTCAAAAACGCCGCCTCAACACCATTCGCCTTTAGCGCATCGACCTGGTCCTTCATCAAAGCGATAAGCGGCGAAATCACCAATGTCAACCCATCCAGCATCAACGCCGGAATCTGATAACAAAGCGACTTCCCGCCGCCCGTCGGCATCAGCACCACACAATCCCGCCCATCCAAAACAGCCCCGATCGCCGCCTCCTGATTCATCCGAAACGAATCATAGCCAAATTGGTGTTTGAGAATTTCGCGGGCTTCTTCGATTGCCATGCAAAGTATATTGAGAAAGAAATTATAATTTGGTTCAACTTGATTCTCAACGCTGGGACACCTCAACGTAGATTGACAGAATCATACGATTGATGCATACTCGTATGCATGAGAACTACCGTAATAATTAAAGACGATGTACTACAACAAGCCTATGAAATGACCGGTATCCGCGAAAAGACGGCTTTGTTACATGCCGGACTAGAGGCTCTAATTGAGAAGAAAGCTCGTGAACGATTGATCGCATTGGGCGGCTCTGCACCTGATTTTAAAGCGGGGAGACGACGAAGGCCAAAAAAATGATACTTGTCGATACGTCAGTCTGGGCAGATCACCTACGAGCCGCTGACGCCGATCTCAGCGCTCTACTGGATAGCGGTGGCGTAGTCGTCCATCCTTTCGTAATTGAAGAACTCGCTTGCGGCTATCTTCCCGTAAGAAATGAATTCTTGAAGATGCTGCACAAAATGCCTCAAGCCCCCCTGGCCTCACATCACGAAGTCCTTGCTCTCATAGTTAGCCATAAACTCTACGGAACCGGCTTGGGTTCAGTAGATGTCCATATCATTGCCTCTGCGATGCTCGGAAAGATCAGGATTTGGAGTCGAGATAAGGCCCTGGCGCGAGAAGCTGAACGTCTGGGACTCGTCATCAATTAGTACATCTTCCTCATTTTTTGTGCTTGCGTGGATGAGTGGAAAACTTATTTAGTTTTGTGAGTGTCCAAGAAACGAGGTGGCGTCCCGTCAGGTGGAATTTCTTTTCTCATTCTTTCAATCAAAGCTTAGTAAATGCTGATCGCTGGTTTCCGATTCGATCTTTCCGGCCTTTTTGAAGGTTTGAATGTTTCCCGGCAGGTTTACGGTTTTTCCATTGAGGATATCTTCGACCGTCAATATCTGGATCTTTGGGTAATTTTTGTTCCAGTGTTCCGAAAAGTAGAATTGCTCATTGAGAGCCTCCTGGACCATCGGCTTTGTCGGCGGTTCTAGTGTTAAAAAGACCCCGATCGCGGCTTTTTCGCGGGTCACAACATGTGCCAGGTCGCGGACCTGGGCGACATTTACATGGCCGCTTTTTACCGAGACGATCACTTTTTTTGCCTTGCCCGACTTGTCGTCGATGAAAACCATCAGCCCGTCAATGCCGCTGTCGGCGCCCTTTTTGCCCTGCTTCTCGCCCTTCGCGGCGCCTAATGACCGCGCACCGATAAGCGGCAGTATCCACCATTGAAAATCGTAGCGGTCGGTATTGGCTAATTCGCGGGCGCCGTCAAGGTCTTCCGGCTGGCCGATAACCCGGTAAGAAGTATTCACCACAGAGACACTGAGATCACTGAGGTCTTTTGATCGGCTTTTCTCCGTGCCCTCTGTGTCTCTGTGGTGAGTTTTCCGCGTTCCGGTCGGCACCATTCCAAAATTGTCGAGCAGCCGCAGCTTTTGCAGGCCGACGCTCACGTGCGTGATGTCGATGCCGATCCATTCCCGGTTCAGCTTCTGCGCCGCCGCGATGGTCGTCCCGCATCCGCACAAGGATTAAGCTCTGGAATTAAACTCAACTAACTTCTGCCATTCGATTGTGCCGACGCTATCGCAAAAAGTGTTTGAGAATTCTCGAATAAATTTATTGAGCGTTTGAGAATAGGATTCTATGAATTCATCATTTCGTTCTTTCGCCTGATGTCCCAACGGAACAATTAAATCGGTGTAAAGATTTTCATTGCCGGAAATAAATTGCCAGAAACGTTGGCCGCAGTATTTGTGATAATCGCCCTTGTCTGGTGAATTGTCACGACCGTAGCAACAACCATTTATGGCGGAAACAACAATCCTAGAATTACTTGTCCGGATGGTTTTTGCCGCTGTCTTAAAAATGCTTCGCATCTTGTCAATTTGCGAAGAGTTGCCCCAGTTAGGGCCGGATTTAATTGTGACGATGAATCTAACCCCATCCAAATCAAACTCAAGGTCAATTCCCGGAATACCTGATTTCCAACCGTGATAGACGTTTTGATTGATAAAGATTGCCAGACCTTCAAGCCAATCACCGAAAACACCCTCTTCACTTGAAGAAATATGGGCATCAACAATCTGTCTAACGATTTCATCAGATGTCAGGATGTGTTTGGCCTTGTAAAGATAAGGATTTTTCCTTTTCAGAACGGTCGAAAGCTTTAGCTCGTTCAAACTCTCGATGCGCTTTTGGTGGAATATCCCAATATTTTGCTCAACGTATAGCGTGACGTCGCTCAGGTTCAATTTGCCCATTCTTGCCGTTTGACTCGAAAAGCGGTAATGCCAGCTTTTCTTTGACCATTTCTACATATTCGGGAACTATTTCGATACCAATTGCGTTTCGACCGAGACGATTTGCCACTATAACCGTAGTTCCAGACCCCATAAATGGATCAAGAACGGTATCATCTCCATCTGTGAAGAGTTTTATAAACCATTCAGGAAGTTCTTCGGGAAACGCCGCACTATGATTCTTGTTGTTGCACTCAGTCGCAAGATGAAGAACGTTTGACGGGTATGCCATTGTTCGTCCTACCCAATTCGAAATATTCTTTCCGAATCCACTGCCAACCCGTGAATTGTCGCGAGTTTTGTCTGTCTCAGAGAGATTCCTTAATCTGGACTTGGCCCAGTCACCCATTGGAACCATAACCGCCTCTTGATTCATCTTGAAATCTCGTTGCTTATTGAATTGGAGCAACCGTTCCCATGAATCTCGAAATCTATTCGGCCATTTTCCTGGGTGTGAGTTCTTTTTGTGCCAAATGAACTCCTCGGTCCATAACCAGCCTTGCTTACGCATAGCAAGGATAAGTTCCATAACATACGTGCTTCGTTCGCCGTCAACAACCTTTTCTTTAATATTCAGAATAAAAGTCCCGCTAGGTTTAAGTACACGTCTTAATTGCCGTCCAATCGGCAAAAACCAATTGAGGTACTCTTCGGGGGAAATGCCTCCATATGTTGACTTCCGCTGATCAGCGTAAGGTGGCGACGTGACGATAAGATCAATCGAATCATCCTCAATTTGGTTGAGCTGCGTTTTGGCGTCGCCCGGAAGAATTTTATTCATCATCGTGATCTTATAAATTTAATCGATTCAAGTCGCATTCGCAATTGGTAGTTTATTTAGGCGGACGGCCATCATTACGAGATAGGCCATCATCTGGTTGCCTTTGTCGCCCTGGCCGACGACGAAGCCCTTAAATGCTTCAAGCATTCGCCCGACCTGGTCGGGTTCGCTTATGAGTTCGTTGTAAGTCTCGGCCGCGGAAAGGTTCCAGTGCCACGTATCGTCGAACGCCCTTATCTGCGAATCCGCCTCGACGCCGCTTTCGTTCTTAAAAAGCACGTTGTAGTTGCGGTTCGAGTTGAACGGCGGGTCGAGATAGATCAGGTCAACCGATTCCGTTGCGATGTACTCGCGAAGAATTTTTAGATTATCGCCATAGTAAAGAGTGTTCATGTGTCATACGGCTAAATATCGACCACGTCTATCTGAGCCTTCTGCAATTCTGCCAGCTGCATTGCCTAAGACGGTTCGGCCAAAGACTAAGCTGCGATCAGGTCGGATTCCTCGATAAATCTATTGGGATGAAGCGACAAGTACTCGTTTACCTCAAAATTCATTCGAGCAAGCTCGGAGACAAATCCGCCCGCGGATAATTCATAGACTTTCGGGTTAGTTTCTACATTGCGTAAATGAAGAACCTGACTTCGAAACCGTTCAATGCGATTCAGCGTTCCTTCTAGTTCTTTATCATTTTGAATCATGTCCGATAACCTCAACGATCCCACGCCGCGTATCATCGCGTTTGTATTGCCAATCTTCCACCGCCGCATGTTCACCGCCCATGGCGGCAAAACTTCTCAACCAGAATATGCTTGCGCCCTCGTATTCCTGAGCGGCTAAATTATTGAAAATAACAGATGCTTCGCCGACTACGGCCGTAGGATCAAACGAATCATTCATCAGCAAAAAAATGTCTATATCATTCGGGTCAACTTTATCAGTGACAAACGAGCCGAAGATAATGAAGCGTTTCAACTCCCCGGTTCCAACAGCAAAATCATATATTCTGACCAGACGGTGTGCAATTCCTCGCCGCCTCGGATTCTGCGTGCCAAAATGTTCGACAACTTCATCGAGTGTCGATTCATAAACACCGACTGGAAGGTCGCCATTATCGTCGAATTCCGGAAACAACACTAAATCTCCACAGCATCAATTTGAGCCTTCTGCAATTTGCCGCTGTAATCGATGTAAAGCGATTTCCATTCGCTGAAGATGTCGAGTACCTGGGTGCCGGCTTCGCGGTGGCCGTTGCCGGTGCCTTTTGTTCCGCCGAATGGCAGATGGACCTCGGCGCCGATTGTGGCGGAATTTACATAGCAGATGCCGGTGTAAAGTTCCTGCATTGCGTGGAAGGCGTTGTTCACATCCTGGGTGTAGATCGCTGACGACAGGCCGTATTTTACGCCGTTTACGATATCGATCGCTTCATCGAGCGTCGCGAACGGAATGACGCACGTTACCGGGCCGAAGATCTCTTCCTGGGCGATGCGCATGCCGGGTTTTACATCGGTAAAGACGGTCGGTTCGATAAACCAGCCTTTAGCGTATTCGCCTTTGGTCAGTCTATTACCGCCGCATGCAAGCGTGGCCTTGTCGATCTTTTCGCCGATATGAATGTAGCCAAGGATCTTCTGCATCGCGTCTTCGTGAATTACCGGTCCGACCTCAGTTTTTGGATCAAGGCCATTGCCAACGCGAAGAGTCTTTACCTTTTCAACCAATTTCGCGCAGAACTTCTTGTAAATTTTCTTATGCACAACAAGCCGCGAAGAGGCAGTGCAACGCTGGCCGCTGGTGCCAAACGCTCCCCACAGCGAGCCTTCGACGGCGTTGTCGATATCGGCATCGTCCATAACAATAATGGCGTTCTTCCCGCCCATTTCGAGCGAGACGATCTTATTCTCACGGCCGCATTGTTTGGCGATCATGGCTCCGGTGGTCGTCGAACCGGTAAATGAGATCAATCGCACGTCCTTATGTCCAACTAACGCAGCACCGGCTTCGCCAAAGCCATTGACGACGTTGACGACGCCTTTCGGAATTCCGGCCTTCTCGCATGCCTTTACCAGATTGATGGTCGAAAGCGGAACGTCCTCTCCGGATTTGATGACGACCGTGTTGCCGCAAACTAAAGCCGGGATCAGCTTCCACGACGGAATAGCCATCGGGAAATTGAATGGCGTTATCAGGCCGCAAATTCCGACCGGCTGGCGAACGCACATTGCAAACTTATTCGGCATCTCGGCCGGCGTGGTAAATCCATGCAGCCTGCGGCCTTCACCCGCTGTGTAGTAAGTGCAATCGATCGCTTCCTGCACATCGCCGCCCGCTTCTTTCAACACCTTGCCCATCTCGCGGGTCATCTGGCGTGTAAATTCGTCTTTGTTCGAGCGCAGGATCTCGCCAAGCGTGAACAAAAGTTCAGCCCGCTTCGGCGCCGGCGTCAGACGCCATTTCTTTGCCGCACCTTTCGCCGCCGCAACCGCACGGTTAACGTCATCCTCGTTCGAACGCGGAAACCGGCCGACGATATCTGTTGTGTCCGCTGGGTTTACATTATCGAACCACTCGCCCGACGAGCTTTTCACCCACTCGCCGCCAATGTAATTGTGATAGGTTTTAACCGCTGTTTTCTTGATCTTCGCTTCTTTTGCTTTTGCCATGTTAGATATTATTTGCCCTTGACCGGGCTACCCTTATTTCATTTCACCTAATTTTATAGTGTCCTTATCGTGTGGCCTGTGCCGCAAATTTTCTTCTTGACGCTTCTTTGCGGCCTTTGCGTGAAGCCCGGCTTTTTCTCATGCAAAGCTCGCCAATAACGCAAAGAGACGCGATGTAAAATACCTATTGTACCGTAAACTGAACAAGCCTCAATTCCGCTGTCCGATTTCGCGGATTGAGGTTCAGAACATACAGGACAACGGCGTCGCCGGTTTTGAGTGCGTTGGCGATGGACGTAAACGTTTTCACATCGGTCACCGGCTTACGATTTATCTTCACGATCAGGTCGCCCTGGACCAGTGCCTGGCTGCCGGTCGAAACTTTTACATCTGCGATATAGCTTTCAGGATCTATCTCTTTTACCAATGCGCCTTTTTGCCCTTCGATCTTGTAGAACGATGCCAATTCGGGTGTGACCTCGGCGAGGGTCAGTCCAAACGGTTTCGCGGCCTCGGCCTTGCGGTCAACTGGAAGCTTTACCGGGGCCGGCAGGTCAACGTCCTCATTTCGCGAATCCGCCGGCCGCTCGCCAAGCCGAAGATTGGCCGTACGACGCTCAAGGGAATTGCCTGCTTCTCGAAGATAGCTTACCGCAACCGCCTGATCAGGCGATGCGTTTGAAACTTTTGCGATCAGGTCCAGAGCGCTGTCCACCGGTTTGCCGTCAAATTCAACAATAACGTCGCCCGGCCTAAGGCCGGCCGCCGCGGCGGGACTTGCTGTTGACGGGACCTCCATCACGATCGCGCCTTTTGCCGCGTTCATGCCGTAAACGTTTGCAAACTCCGGTTTAACGCTTTCAAGCTTGACGCCAAGATAGCCGCGGCGGACCTTGCCGTTGGCAAGTATCTGCTGGAACACATTGGCCGCATCGGTCGACGGCAAAGCAAAGCCGATACCATTGAAATCGCCGTTCGTCGTCGCGATCTGCGAATTTACACCGATCACCTCGCCCTTCATATTTACGAGCGGCCCGCCTGAGTTCCCGCGGTTGATGGCCGCATCGGTCTGAATAAAACGCTGGAATAGCGTTGTACTTGGTGTGGAACGCTGCGTCTGTGAAATGATGCCGGCCGTAACGGTACGGTTCAAGCCGAACGGCGAACCGATGGCGATGACCCAATCGCCAACATCGAGCTTTTCGGAATCGCCAAATTTAACAACCGGAAGTTCACGGCCTGCCTCTATCTTCACCACTGCCAGATCGGTTTCTTCATCGATCCCGACGACCTTTCCCTGATATTCCTCACCGGAATCAAGCGTCACGTTTATCCGCGAGGATTCCGCGACAACGTGGTAGTTGGTCATAATATAGCCGCGTTTATCGACGATAAAACCGCTTCCGACCGCCGCCGCGGGCCTTCGCGGCATCCGGTTTAGGAAATCGAGCAGATCTGCGGGATCGGTGGGCCGTGTGCCGCGCGAAGCCGTTTCCGGCATTTTGCCTTTTGTATCAATGCTGACAACCGCCGGCTCCACCATCTTCGCCGCCGCCGCGAACGACGTGGAAAGCTGCTGCGGCGTGATGACCGCCGGTTTCGCCTGATCGCCCGATTGCGGCGGCTGCGCAAAAGTTCCGACTGTAAGTGTTCCCGCAATAAACAAGATACGGGCAATACGTACGATGCTCCGCGGTCGGTCGAACTGAAACATTGATACTCCTCCTGCCGGCCCTTCTTGCCAGCCATCGAACGGTAAACCTTGATTATATCAAAGAACGCGGTCGCGGAATAAGAACTTTGCGGTTGTATGCGGCGGCGATCAAAGCTAATTCAAATTAGGCGACAACCGGAAACTGCATGATATTTCGTGAAGGTTCGTGTCTTGATTCGTGAATTTAGTGGTCCGGTCCCCGGCATCGCCGTCACGAAACAACACGATAGAACACGGAATCGCCGAAAGCGGCTGGTCTGGCAATTCCGGGCTAAGTTCTGTACGCTCTCGCTTGTGAACCTGCTTACGCCGATCGGAAAGTTCTACGGCCTCGGGATGGACGTACGGAACCGGCTTTATGACCGTGCGGTTCTTCCTTCGCATTCGCTCGGTGCCCGGACGATCAGCATCGGAAATCTTACGGCCGGCGGAACTGGAAAAACGCCGCTTGTCGAACTGACGGCACGAATGCTTGCTGAAAGCGGCGAAAAAGTGTGCATCTTAAGCCGCGGTTATGGACGAACAGATCCGCGCCGGCGGGTGATCGTATCGGACGGCGAACGGGTATTGGCTGATGCGTCAACCGGCGGCGATGAGCCGGTCGAACTTGCCCGCAAACTTCTCGGCCAGGCCATCGTGATCGCCGATGCGGACCGTGTCGGGGCGGCCGCGTGGGCACAGGAGCATTTCGGCATCACCGCCTTTGTTCTCGATGATGCGTTTCAGCATCGACGGGCAAAGCGTGACCTCGACATCGTCTGCATCGACGCCACTGATCCATGGGGCAACGGACAGGTTCTGCCTGCCGGAACCTTGCGCGAACCGCTGATAAATATCCGCCGGGCCGGCCTGGTAGCTGTAACAAGAGCGGACCTGGTTGGATCGGCGGATGCCGTGGTCAAGCGGCTTCGTAAATGCGGAATGGATGCTCCGGTCGTATTTGCCTCTGCGAAAATGCGAGGACTTGCTAAGTTCGATGATGGTATTGCAAGCGACCTCGACGACTCGCGGCTTTGTGCCGCAAATGCCCTCGCTTTTGCCGGCATCGGCAATCCTTCAAGCTTTCGAAAGCTTTTAGAGAAAGAGAACCTGAATATTAAAGGCTTTGAGATCTTTCGCGACCATCACCGCTACACAGAGGCCGACATATCGTCGCTTGAGCAAAAGGCCAGAGCACTGTCCGCAAGCTGCCTTCTCACGACCGCTAAGGACGCCGTGAAATTGGGCGGATCAAAATTTGAGCTGCCCGTCTTTGTGGTTGAGATCGAAGTTGAAATTAGCGATCCCGCCCTGTTTCGTTCGTTGGTTACAGGCCAGGGGCCGGATCTCCGGGCTTGATCACAAGCGATGGAGCTTCTTCCTCTGAATTGGTAGTCGATTCGATCATATCCGCGACCAGGCCCTTGCTGCCCTTGTGCTCGACTATGTGCCGATAGATCACTACACCGAGTGCAACCAGTGGGATCGCCAAAAATACACCCGGAATGCCCGCCGCCTGTTCGCCTGCCAAAACGGAGAGAATTATCAGGACCGGGTGCAGATGCAGCCCGCCGCGGACAATGCGCGGATAGGTGACATAGTCGTGCACCACCCGAAGAACGACCAAAAAGATCAGCGAATATACCGCACGCCATGGATTATCACCAAGAGCCGATGTTGTGACGACGATCAACCCGATCGCCGCCGGACCCTACAGCGGCACAAACTCAAAGACGCCGGCCAGGATTCCCAGAAGAAGTGCATATTTGAGCCCGATCAAATAGAACCCCGCGGTACAGATAGTGCCGATCAGCAGGCAGGATAAAAGCTGTGCCCGCGTGTAGGCCGCAAGTGTTGAATTAATGTCCTCCAGTATCCATCCTGCACGCATCCGCAACGGGCCAACAGGAAATAAACGCAGGACAGCAAGGCGGATCAGATTCACATCCTTCAGAAAGAAGAACGCGAGAATAGGCACGAGGACAAGCCACGGAAGATAGGCTGCAAACCCGAGAAGGAATGTGCCGAACGCGGCCGTAATGGACGTCCCGATCGCAGATGCCTGCTCGTTGATACGATTCTGCAGGTCTTCGGACAGCCGCATTCGGTCAAATCGGCGGTCGAGGTCGTTCACGGCCTGACGAACGTTGGCCGCATACGCAGGCAAGCTGGCGCCAAATTCCCTGCCCTGCTCAGAAACAAGCGGTGCGACGGCCCAGATACCAAATCCAAGCACGGAAAAGACGATCACGTATGCAATTAGGATCGCCACCGAGCGCGGCATAAACCGATCTATTTTTCGCGCTTTGAAAGGCCGGCGGATCAGTTTGACCAGCGGATCGATCAGATATGCGAAAAAGACCGAAAGTACGAGTAGGAAAAAGAGGTAGGCGAGCGAGGTGATGATGTTCGCCAGAAACCCGCCAATGAACAGCAGAACAAGCGTAACAGCGACGACACGGACGATGGCGGCTACTGAGATCGATGACCTGTCCAGCGCGACCACGACCGGCCGTTCGCTTTCGACCTTTATCTCAGTCGTCGGAACGACCGAGTTCATCTCGTGGTTTGTGCGGTCGTCGATCATTTGGCTTTGGGATTTTCCGCCCGGTTCACATTCACACTGCGCCTATTCGCATTCGAAGCGGCATTTCTGTTGCCTGACCTGTCTTCCTCAAGCGGCCCGGCCTCAGGTTTTGAATGGTCCTCCATTACAAACCGGTCGGTCAGCTTTTCGATCGAACCAGGCAGCAGCGGAAAGTTCGACCCGATAACAACGGCGCGGCCGCCCTCGGACAACGATTTTCTGTTAACGTCCGGCGGGAGATTTGCATTGATGAAAGATTTATCGGCCGCGTCCATCACTGCCGCGTCATGGCGGCGGAAAACGAGGATGTAGGTAAAATCAGCATTCTGCATCGCCTCCAACTCCGATTCGACGGTGTTGACAGGAGTCGCTTTGGCCGGAACAGGTTCAGGGGTTCGCGAAGATTCGATGATCCGCTGGTTCGGCGTGCAGGCCGAAAAAGCAAGTACAGCCGCGACGAGAACGATCAGCCAGTGCCGCCCAAATGCCATTTCATCGCCGCTTGAAATGCAGCGTAATTTTCTAATTTGCCTCATCCTCCACATTGGCATTGCCGTTTCTCGCATCGTTCGTTTCCATTTCGTCTAGTATCTTTTTCTCGTCCGGAGTTTCACTTTGGTCTTCGACCTCATCAGGTGCCGGCTCGCCCTTGGCGTCACGTATCTTTAGAATTCGCGTCTCATCGTCCTCATAGACCAGTTCCGCCCAGCCGCTTTCCAGCAGCTTTGCGATCATATCCTCATTTTCCTTTGCATCGGCAAATACATATTGAGCCCCGAACCGTTCGCGTATGATCGGGCCGGCATCGTCTATCTTGCCCGCCGTCATGTCCGTCAACAAGCGGTAAAGGTCGGGATTCTGAGAATAGAGATAATTCGGGTCCAGGCCGTACACATAGCTGTGCTTGGTGTCATAAAAGAACAGTTTTGGAAAATCGTCCCAATTTGTGTTGAATATCCGCGTACCGGCCGGAATATTGTCCTTACCGTTCGCATCAATACCGGTCGCCCAGGCCATCGCCCGGCGGTATTTATCGTTCGCCTCATTGTCGCGGATGTTCCCGATCAGGCCGCCGTATTCGATGCCGAATCGCTGGAGCCCGAACATATTCACCGCAAAGACCACGATCAGTATGATGCCGATCACCCAGGCCGCGGCCAGCTTGGCGGCATGGAACCATTCGTCGCGTTCAGTACCCTTGTCGGCGTCAAGATATGGCTCTATCTCGCGGCGGAACTCTTCGGGCAGCTCGGGCCGGTAAGGCTTGAGGAACGCCTGCCAGCTAAACGCCGCAAACAGAATAGCGAACGGCGGGAAATATTCGGCATAGCGTTTCGATGTTAACTGGCCCAGGAGAAGCAGCGTCACGAATCCCAGAAAGAACGTCGCCTTTTCAGGAAGTTTCATGCCCTTTGGCACAAATAGGATGTATCCGATCAACATGGCCAGCAGGGCGACCGGGAACTGTCCGATCAGGTCAAGGCTCGAATACGGATACCATTCGCCGCCGACAGCGACGGCAAAGTTGCCGCCGGTGGCAAGTTTTGTCTTGAAATGCTCAACAAAAAGCGTGATGTTGTTTGGAAAATATGGATTGATGATATTCCCGAGGACCATTCCAGCGGCCGTATAAGCGATCGGGCGCCATTCAAATCGCTGCTCGTTCCACGCCAGGATCACAGTCCAGATGACCGCCGCAATGAACAACAAAGGGAACAGGCTGTACGTCCAGACAAACGCGAACATCAACGGCAAAAGCCATTTGTATTTCCTTTCAAAAAGCAGATAGATACCAACGACCGTGATGATGATCGTCAGCGGCGGCGCCTTTGCCATGTTCATCCGGTAATAGAACATGTTCGAGCACGTAAAAATCGCCGCCAGCCAGACGAGCGGATACTTGATGCCGTAATGATGGATCAACCAATAGACCGAAAAGACGGCAAATGTGGCAAACACGACCGCCGCTACCTTGGCCGCCATGACCGGCTCAAAGAACCAAAGGAACGGTATCTGCAGCAGGTGGAATAGAAAATGATGGTCGTTGTAATGCTGCGGGTTCAGCACCGTCAACGGCAGCCATTCAAAGGTTGGCAGCCATTTCCCTTGCGAAAAGTTCTCCCACAACAAACTGCTCCATTTGATATGGTAATATCCGTCCCAATCGCCGCAGCAGATCGCATCCGTACGAAACTGCAAAAACGCCATCACCATTGCGATCGCAATAAATGCGAACACAAGATAGACCATCCGCGTGGCCTTTTCCGATTCGAGGTATTCTTTCCACCCAGATCCGGCCTTCGGCTCGGGCACCGTCGTCTGTTCCGGCCGCTCGGGCGTGTTTGGTTCCAAAACTTCTTCCATTAAGTGTATTTCGTAGTTCTGTCGTGATCCTGACAATTTGAAAAGTACCACAAAGGAGATTCGATTTTCTATCCAGACGGTTCTAGGTTGCATAAGACCGCATGCCAGCACGGGCGCGATCCTCAACCCGCGCATCATGCCCTTGCTCACTTGCGGGCTTCCGCAAGGCCGTTTGCGAATCCTTTCCTGAGTACCTAGAATCTAGGTTTCGCTTATGTATCCGAAAGGAAACGTTATGATCCCGGCCTCGCATGGGCAGCTTGAGGCCATTCTGAAAGAACCCGCCGATGAACGGCGGGGGGCCGCTCTCGTTTGCCATCCTCACCCGCTCGGCGGCGGGACAATGCACAACAAGGTCGCCTTCCGGGCCGCTGCTGGCCTGGTCGATGCAGGCCTGGCAACACTTAGATTTAATTTTCGCGGCGTTGGTACATCAACCGGCGTGCATAACGAGATCGAAGGCGGGATCGAAGATGTCCGCGACGCGCTTAAATATCTTGTCACTGAATACCCTGACGAAGATCTGACCCTTGCCGGATTCTCGTTCGGGTCAAGGACCGGCATGGCCGTCGGTGTCGGCGATGAACGCGTCAAACGCCTGATCAGTATCGGCACGCCGGTCGATAAATACGACTACGATTTCCTTATCGGCCTGCGGAAACCGATCCTCTTCATCCACGGCGGTCACGACGAATTTGGCGCTCTGGAAGGCGTGAAAAAGCTAGTAAATGAAGTTTCAAAAACGGCGGAGGCTGAATTGGCCGTCTTCAACGATTGCGGACATTTTTTCGACGAGCACCTGGATGAATTGAGAAGTACCGTTAAAAACTGGGTAGGACGACATCTTAGTACTCCGTGAATTGCGTTTGCTTTATTTGTTTTGAAGTTCGTTAAACACAAGGCACAAAGTTGAAGACACAGAGGACACAAAGGGCGCAAAGGGGTTGGATCAGAATAAAAAGGAATGGGAAAAGTTAAAGAAGAGACGCCATCTAAATCTGTCCGCGACGCTGCTATTCGCTTAACGATGATGCCGCGGGACACTAACGCTCATGGAACCGTTTTTGGCGGGATCATCCTGAGCTATATCGACGTTGCCGGCGGTGTTGAGTCGGTCAGGCATACAAAGCACGACCGTTTCGTTACGGTTGCGATGAAAGAGGTAATTTTTCATGAGCCGGTGTTCATGGGCGACCTCGTTAGCTTTTACGCCGAAACGGTGCGGGTCGGCAACACCTCTATCACCATTCATGTCGAGGTCGAGGCCGAACGTTTTGGCGGCCAGGGTCAGACAGTGAAGGTGACCGAAGCAGAGGTGACGTATGTTGCGATCAACCAGTTTCGGGAAAAGGTAAAGATAGGAAAGTAAGGTCGCGTCAATGCCAACCTGGAAATTAGAGCTTGAATACGAAGGCACACGCTATCGCGGATGGCAGATGCAGCACAACGCCCGGACCATTCAGGGCGAGATGCAGGATGCCGCCCGAAAACTGTTTGCG
>CAUJFK010000019.1 GCA_963169175.1 Acidobacteriota bacterium
GATGCTCTTGATAACCGGTGCGATATGGGCCAACGAATCATGGGGCAGGCCGTGGGGTTTCGATTCAAAGGAGACAGGGGCACTGGTTGCATGGCTCACGTATGCTGCCTTTCTTCACACCCGAATTTCTCGCGGCTGGTCGGGCAGAAGCTCAGCCTATTTTGCACTCGTTGGCTTCCTGCTCGTTATATTCACGTATTTGGGTGTCAGCTACCTTTTGCCGGGGCTTCACAGCTATGCCTGATCGAAACCGGTGTTACTCGATCGTCAACCGCGCAACATCGACGATCGAGTAACGCGTTATCGAACCGTCCTTTAGAATTACGGTCAGGACGCCTTTATCGACGCTGAATTTGAACACCTCGCTCATTTTCTTTTCCAGCGACCTTCCATCCTTGAAACGAATGACCAGGTTGATCGATTCCAAAGGATCGGGCTTTGCTTCCACCGGTGCCTTTGGCAGATCATCACGGTCGGTCAGCGTTCGAAAGCCCGGTGATTGATCTTGCTTCCGTTTTTCCGAAACCGCAGGCTTTGGCGTTGCCTTTTCAGGGTTCGCTTTCGGCTCGTCTTTTTCTGCTACTGCTTCCTTGCCCGTTTTCAACGTCTCTTTTTTTGGCGGCCCCGCACGTTTTGACCGGCGGTTGGTTGCAGATGCGGTTCGCCCCGCGGCCGTGGTCTTTGGCTCTTCTACGGCTTTGATCGGATCAGATACGACAACCTCCGGCTTTCTATCCGCTATCTCAGCGTCAACCGGCTTGTCCTGTTGCTCCGTCGTCCTTTCAGGTTTATTCTCAGGCTGATCTTCTGATTTGGCATCCGACTTTGCAACCGTTAGTTCGGGTTCAGGCCGCGGTGTAGGGATGATAGTTCCGGCCGAGTTTACTCTGATTCCGCTGCGTTCAACCGCGGCAACTTTTGGCATCTCGGGAGCGTTCGGAACATCATCAGCGCGCAGAGCCGCAAAGCTGCCGGCAAATTTCAGCCGGAATGTTGCCGGATCGTCATTCGGTGTCCTGCCCTGGACGCGAAGCAGCAGCCTTTCCGGTTTGCGGAGATAGACCGCCCGGCCGGTTTCCGCCTCGCCATAATCCGCGTAAACCACGATCTTCGTTACCGGACGCAATCCGCTTGCGGTAAAGACATCGATGTCACCGGTAAAATTTCGGGTCACCAGATTTATAAAAAGATCACCCTGCTCGGCGCCGAGGGCGTAGTAATAAGTGGTCAGCCGCGAGTCTCCGAGGTCACGGGCATTTATTGTACCGGATATCTCGTTTGAGGTGATAGCCTTAGGAAAATCCTGACTATTCGATTGCGGGTGGACGCGCGCCGCCATGCCGAGGGTAAAAACCGCTCCTAGAAGAAAAGCTCTGGCACAGGTTATCCGCATCGTGACCGGGCCGATCGGCCCATAATGTTCACATTTGATTCTAACAGGCTTTTACCTTGCCGCAATACCTAAATGGCCGGCATCCATTCCTGGAGCCGGCCATTTAGCAAGTACTTTTGTGACCTTTGTGTCTTCACCTTGGCGACCTTTGTGTTAAAAGCCATTAACACAAAGGCGCAAAGGGCTGACACAAAGTTCGCAAAAGAAGAAGAGGGCTACTGCAAATTATCTCATATAGGCAATTGGGCTATTTCGCCCCGCCGGCCTTGGCCGCTTCGGCCTTGTCCTGCAGTATCTCAATCGCCTTTTTCATCTGAATGTCCTCAACCGTCTTTTTCACCTCGGCCTGCGGTGTCGGGGTCGGCTGCGGATTCTGTTTCTGGTCTTCCTGATCACCGATCATATCTTCGACCTCGACCGGTTCCGGCGTATCGGGCCGTTTGACCTCGACGGTCGGCTTTACACCGGTCGTGTTTCGGTCTTCGCCAAGGAATGGAATGCCGCTAGGCGATGCCCATTTTGCGGTGGTCAGCAACAGGCCGTCTCCGGCGCGAAGCGTGAAAAGCTGTTGTTCGGTGCCTGCGCCAAAGCTGCGTTCACCTACGATCTCGCCGCGTTTCCGGTCGAGGACCGCCGCGGCAACAACTTCGCCCGGCCCGGCGGTTCCAAGATCGATCACGACCACAAGTTTGCCGTCAAAGACCGCCTTGGCCGGATCAGCGGTAAATGTCTTTGTGACCTGGTTGTCCTTGCCGATGACCTTTGCCAACTCGCCGCTGTTTATAAACAGGTTAGCCGTGTTCACGGCCTCATCAATGGTGCCTGTCGCCAAGCCGCGAAGATCGAGAACTATCTTTTGCACGCCCTGCTTTTTAAGATTCTCGACCTGAGTTTTAATTTGGCTGGCTTGGCCTGATTCGAGACTGTAAACTTTTATAACGCCTACCTTTCCGGCCTCGACACGAGATTCTGGATTAGGTATTTTGTAATCGCCCCGCGTGATCTTTAACGTCATCGGCTTTGCACCTGAACGCAGCACCCGCAGGTTGACAGCAGTTCCCGGCTGGCCGTAGATCATCTGCTTTGCGTCATAGAGCGATATGTCGCGGGTCGCCTTGTTCTCGATATATTCGATCACGTCACCCGCTTTTAGCCCGGCCCGGTCTGCGTCAGAATCCTTCATCACCGAAACGACATACAGATAGAGCGAGACTTGTGAAAACTCAGCCCCAATGCCCGTCTTTTTCGAGTTCTTGGCAGCGTTGTAATCGGTCACCTGCTGCGGCGTCAGATACGACGAATAAGGATCAAGCCCGCCAACCAGTCCGCGCAAGGCACCGAACCGCACCTTTTCAAGATTCGGCTCGTCAACGTAATCGTTCTGAATGTGCTGCAGAACCGATTCAAATATCCTTACCTGGGCGCCGGCGTCGTTAATCGGCTGCTGGGCCCGCGTCCACGGGCTAAGAATGCCGCCGATCACGGCGTACAGGCCGACGGCCGCCGAGATCATCAGGATCGAGAGCTTTCCGCGAAATGACATAGATTACCTCTTATGATAAATACTGACTTCTGTATTACGTTCCCGCCCGCCAAATGGTTTGCCAAAGTCGATGCAAACAAGCGATTATATAATTTACGTGCAGGATAAGGAAACAATTAATCCCGAACATTTTGCAGAACCGGCCGAGGTTCCCCATAGCGGCCGGATAGTCGCCCTTGACCCCGGTTCCAAACATATCGGCGTCGCCGTTTCCGACGAGACCCAGACCATTGCAACGCCCGACAAAACGATCCAGCGGCGAAGCTGGAAAAAGACGCTTGTCGATGTCAAAGACATTCTAGGTCAGTTCGATGCCGTCGCCCTCGTTATTGGTTTGCCGCTTAACACGGACGGCTCTGAGAGCGAAATGTCGGCCGATGCCCGCCGGATCACACGGAACCTCTTGCTTTCGGTCGATATTCCTGTATTTCTCCAGGATGAACGCGTCACATCGTATGAGGCACGCGGCCGTCTGTGGGAACGCGGCGTCGATCTGCGGGACACAAAACGCCTGGCTGACAGCGAAGCCGCAGCCATCATCCTGACCGATTTCCTCGCGGCCCGGAACTAATAATGTGGCGATGACGCTCAGCGTAGATCCAGAAGTGTCGGGCAATTCCCTGTTTCGTGAGTTTCGTTCTTGTTCCGCGCGTTTCGTGGTGGCGAAGCCTGACTATTAACCACGAAACGCGCGGAACAATAGCCGCGAAAATGTCCGAAACGGTGAAGGCTCCTTACCCAGGCAAACTTTCATACCGGGCCGTGCAACAATATGGTCTGACAGAACAACAAATTACTGACGCATGCCTTTGCTGAAACCTTCTCACATGAAAAGAATTCTTCTTGCGATCATCCTTGCTATGCCGATCTTCTCGTTTGCCCAAACTCCGCCGATCGAACCCGGCGTTTCGCTCGAACTGGCAAAATGGCGGGCCGCGCATTATTCGGACGTGCGCTACAAGCTGAACCTTACGCTCGAAAAAATGTCGCCGGTGCTAAAAGGAACGATCGAGATCCGAGTCAAGCTGTCCGAACCGGGAGCGGTAGCGACTGGGTTCTCCGTTCCCATCATCCTCGACTGGCGGAAGTTAAAAGGCTATGAGGAGAGGTCGACCATCTCGAATGTTTCCGTGAACGGCCAGGCGGCCGCAGTCCAGAACCACCCCGTCGCCGAAGCGGCGACACCCCTCCATGGCAAGGAGGGGAGCTTGGTGTATCAGGAACAGGCCGAGCACCTCATCTTCCGCGACGGCGTGGTCGAGGGCGAGAATGTCATCAAGCTCGATTTCACCTCGCCGATATTGACCAGCGGGTCGGCGATCACGCGGTACGTGGATAAAGAGGACGGGTCGGAATATATCTACTCGCTGTTCGTCCCGTCGGACGCGAGTACGGCATTCCCGGTATTCGATCAGCCGGATCTGAAGGCGAGGTTTACGCTAACGCTGAGCGCGCCAAAGTCATGGCGGTCGATCGTATCCAATTTCGAGCTTGATCACATGATCATTGTCGACGGCATTTGCGGCTTGCCGCTGCAAAATCCGAATCTTTCAACCTTGTTGAAGCCAGGTGCTAAACCGGCCCCGAGCCAAACACCCCGCACGCCGGTCCAAACGGAACCATGTGAGATGTCGGACGTTTGGAGCTTCAAGGAAACCAAACCAATCAGCACCTACGTCTTCGCGCTCGCGGCGGGACCGTGGCAGAAGGTGTCGGCAACAGGCGCGGTGGCGACCAAGTCAGTACCACCTGCATTAGCGGGTGGTAAGGACGTTGTGGATCGAGGCGTCGGGAGCACCATAGGCCGCGTTGCCGACACCGCTGAACGTCCCGTATCTGTCGGCGCTGTGCGACCCGCTAACGCAGGCGGTACTGACAAGACGGACGGGCCGCAGACCAACATCTACGTCCGTAAATCCCAGACCGCCAAGTTCAAACCTCACGCCGCCGAGGTGTTTCAGCTCAACCGCGAGGCTGTCAAGTATTTCGAGCAGTATTTCGACTACAAGTTCCCGTTTGCGAAGTACGACCTGGTTTTGATACCTGAGTTTCCGTTCGGCGGGATGGAACATGCGGGGGCGACGTTTTTGAGAGAGTCGAGCATCATCTTCCCGCAGGAGCCGACGAAGAACGATCGCGTCTCGCGGGCGACTTTGATCTTTCACGAGGCGGCGCATCAGTGGTTTGGCGACACGGTGACAATGCGTTGGTTTGACGATCTTTGGCTCAAAGAAGGTTTTGCGACATTCATGGCATACAAGGCACTCGAAAAGATAATGCCCGAAATGAACGCCTGGAAGGTCTTTTACGAACGCGTCAAACAGGGCGCCTACCAGACCGACTCCACCCGCGGCACCATCGCCATCTACCAGCCCATCGCGAATCTGAGTGCGGCAAAGAGCGCCTACGGCAACATCGTTTACAACAAAGCCCCGGCGTTTCTCCGCCAGGCTGAGTTTTACCTCGGCGAAGACAAGTTCAAAACGGCCGTGCGTGCGTTTTTGAAGAAGCATGAGTTTGGGAATGCGGGGTGGGAAGATCTGGTCAGGGAGTTTGAAACGGCGAGCGGAAAAGAACTTAATAAATGGGCGGATACGTGGATTAAGAGGCCCGGCTTACCGACGATACGCACTACTTATCGTGCCCTCAAAACCGACCCAAAAGTCGAAGCCCCAGTCAGCGGGTCGGATTTTCCACCCATCACAGGATGGGTCGATACTTCTCAAGGCTGGATTTTTGGTTCGAGCCAGT
>CAUJFK010000020.1 GCA_963169175.1 Acidobacteriota bacterium
GTGAGTTGCGACGGTTTTCTTATCTGCTAAACTTCGCATTCATTGTCGATGGCGAAGTTTCAGTTGTGAGTTGCGACGGTTTTCTTATCTGCTAAACTTGACACGGGGAATGTGTACCAGTCCGGCCGGTTGTGAGTTGCGACGGTTTTCTTATCTGCTAAACTTGCCAAATCCACCTCCCGGGCATTTGCGGTGTTGTGAGTTGCGACGGTTTTCTTATCTGCTAAACTTCGTTCTATACGCCATATTTGGAATTCCTGGTTGTGAGTTGCGACGGTTTTCTTATCTGCTAAACTGCAGGTTGCCGGGACCATTGCCGCACAGTAGTTGTGAGTTGCGACGGTTTTCTTATCTGCTAAACTCATTGAATCCGGCGCCGTCGCCGCGAAAAGTTGTGAGTTGCGACGGTTTTCTTATCTGCTAAACTACGTTGGCTGTAAACGGCTGACAGGAATGAAGATGCCGCTGCTGAGGCTTAGAAAAAACTGAGCTGAAGCGGCGGTTCTTCTGTTTTGCGGCGGGCTTTTCCATAGAAGGTTTTCATTCTGGCGTACTGTTTTTCGGTAACACTAATTATACGCACGTTTCCCTTTGGCGGCAATGCCCATTCCACGCGTTTTTCGTGTACTTTCGCGTTTTCGTCTGAAGGGCAATGGCGGCCATAAACCGAGAACTGCAGCATCATAAAGCCGTCTTTGAGCAGCATTTTGCGGAATTGGGTGTATCGCCGCCGGTCCTCGGCGGTTTCGGTCGGCAGATCGAACATCACAACCATCCACACAGTATCAAGCCCTCCAAAAAATCTCATAGATCAATTCCATCGCCGATCCGGTGCGCAAAGCTGTCTGCAAATTCAAGTGCGGAAGCCCGCGCGTGAGAGGTTGTGTCAAAACCCTAAAAAAGCTGCGGAGCAGCGGCATATGTGTAGCCCCATGTAAAGCGAAGCGAACCGTGGGGTTAGTCGAGCCTAAATCTTAAAGCCCGCGAGAGCGGGCGGCAGACTTTCGCTACCTTATTAAAAGCAATAGTTTTTCATGCCGCTCTATCGCCCGCTACGCGGGCTCGAGTTTAGTTTTCCGCCTAACCACGGGTTCCGCTTTGCTCCACCCGTGGCTACTTTCTGCCACTGCTCCGCAGTTTAAGACGGTTTTGACACAGCCTCTAACGCGCGGGCTTCCGCATCAGACATCCTCGCAAATCGTCGCTCAGCCGAGTGTCGGTATCACCGGTTTGTCGGTCTCACCCATCATCACCTGCTTTACGGTCGCGGCGTAATAGCCGACCGCAACGAGCAGCGGCAGATTCCGCCCGTCATAGATACATTCGTCACCGAGAAGCCGCAAAAGTTCTTTTTTAGTATCGTGGTCGAGCTTGATCTCGCGTTCCGACCCGTCAGCATCGGGCCGCATTTCGTTAACGATCTGATAGACACGCACATCGACAAACGGCCGCAGCGGTTCGACCAGGTCATCGGCAAGCGGGAACGGATTGTATTGATTTTTATGATTGATCCCAAGGCCGGGGTGCAGCCCGGTCCCAACTATCGCCCGTGCCGCCGTCGCCCGGACCACCGCGTAGCCATAATTGAGCAGGGAATTATGGTCGGCAGCGTCGCGGTCACGCCGAAACCCGTCACCAAACAGCTTTCGCCAGTATATTTTTGCCGCGTATGCTTCCAGATTTCCCTGATCGCCGCTCTTTACGCGGTTCGCGATCTCTTTTAACGCGACCGCACCTTCTCGGCGGCAAAGCTCAAGTGAGCGGGCCTGATTTGATATCTTTGCCGAGATGATCTGCGACCAAAGCCGTTTTTTGGTTGGCAGCGATATCTCGATCTGGCTGTTCAGGACCTTTGTCTGTATCGAGTTCGCCGAAAAAGGAATTGTGAGCGATGCCGGAAGGTGTTTTGCGTCCGTAAAAATGACCGAGACGTTCTGCTCGGCCAGAAAGCCCATCAGGGCGGACGTGATCAATATCTGCGGATTGTCGAGTATCAGGACGCCGAGGTCTTCGATAGGCACGCTGCCCATCTTGAACCCGTCCTTCTCGATCAGAAGCTGCTCGTGCTCCATATGCACATAGCAGCCGGGCGTCGAAATTTCAACGGTTCGCTTGATCATCGTTCGGAGTACCAGCTTTAGCTGGCCCGTGCCGGCCCAGAGGCCAGCTAAAGCTGGTACTCCGAACCTTAATCACTTGCCTGTGTAAGACGCCCAAGCGGATCAACCTGAAACTTGCGAGTGATTCGCTTTAGGTGACTTTGAATTTGCTTGACTGTCCCAGCAATGTACTCTGACCTTGCATCATTAATTGGCCTAACATCAATACGCGGGCCAATGGACGTCTTCTGAATCCTGTAAACGCGCAATTCGCCGTCGTCTCCGCGAAACTCGATATAGTCGTTTGCGCACAGCGAGAAGAGCTTTCGCCATTCGGGGCCGAGGTCTTTTGGTTTCCAGTTCCGTTGCGCGGCATAGAATCGCGGGACAAGCTCCGCCCGGCGTTCGCCGTCGTTGTTCTCAAATATATCGACGTGATGATTGCCGGCCAGCGGGTAATATTTATACTCCTTACCGCTTTCGTCCTTGATCCCGACAAGCGTTTCCGGCGTCATTGAAACAGTAACGCGAACATTTCGGATCTGCGTTTTGCCGTCCTTGTGGAACAACGGCTCGACGAACGCTTTCTTCACGTCATTGTTAAATTGCGACAGCCGCAGCTCGACCAACTCTTTGACCGCCGGATCGATAATGTTCTTTACCGCCGGCAATGTTATTCCGGCCAGCGATTTCTTGACAACGTAAACACCCGGCGTAGTTGTCGCTCCATACGCCGTCTCTTTCAATAGCTGCCCGCGAACCCTCCGCGTCGGCGCGTGCGAAACGACAAGTTCCTTCATTGCCGCCTCGACATCGTTTAGAAAACCACGCCACGGCTCGCTAAAGCCTGAGAGCACCTTTTTCATCAACTGTTTATTGCGGCCCGAAAGCTTCGAAATAAGCTGATAAAGCCCGCGTTCGCACAAGGCAACGACAATGGCGTCGATCGTATGGTGGCGGTGGTCCCAACGGTTCTTTACGTCAATGTCTCCGTCAGACAATATCGCATTCACATGCCAAACGTGGCGTAAATTTGCGGTCGCTCCGCCGGCCACGACCTGGACATATTTGTTCTCGTCGGCGTTGTACGGATAAAGCTGGCGCAGATAACCGCGGGCCTCTCGGCAAATATAACGCGTATCGGAAAGCTGACGGCCAGCCCAGTCCGTCTTGTCCAGGTCTTCCTTTGTCATTTGAAACTTTCGCTGTTTGCCATAGGGAAGCGAGCTTATCCGCGTGAGCAGTTGAGCAAAGGCATCGCTTTCGCGGTCGTAAAATTCGCCCGGCGCCTGGTTCTTTTTTGTGTCGCGATTGAATTTTGCATCGCAGATGGTTTTGTTCATATACGAATCATCAAAACACCTGCTGAACGGAATAATGTGCTCGATATCGACCAATCCATCATCGAGCAAAGCCTCCGGCGGTATCGGGTTTCCGGTATATGGACAGCATCCGCCCGACTCTTTCCATAGGCGATATTTCAGCTTGTCCGTACCGGAAACATTCTCCAACCCGAATTTTTCCTTGAAGAACTTTTTGGCTTCTTCATTGTCCCGCTTGTTCTGATTTGCTTGCTTCATCGCATTGTCTTTTTGAAGCTTTGTGAGTTTCAGATCGCGGGCCATTTCAAGCCGAATTTCATCAGGCTTGCCGTATTCGCGTATAATCGCGTTCACGACCTTTCTTACCTCGCACAATGCTTTGTAAACGATTGGATTCCTGAGGTCTTTTGGCGGAAGTTCGAGTTTTTGGAACTCGGCGTTTCCGAATATTTTGCGGTGGTCGCCATAAACGGACGTCACCGCTTCATCGTACCGTCGTCCGTCCATCATCAGAGGAAGAACCTTTCGTATCGCTTTGAGCGACAACCGGCTGTAACCATCCTCAAGCTTATGCCAGACGTCTTTGAGTTTTTCGGTCTGCGCGTCATCAAAGTTCCAGAAGTCCTTAAGCCGCTTTTTCAGTGCGACCTCATTCTCAATTCGGAACAACTCTTCTGTCAGGCGGTTTTGTTCTTCTTCATTGTATTCATCCCAACGGCCGCCGAGCTCCTTTCGAAAGGCATACGCGGTTTTGTTTCCGTAGAGCTTTTTCTCGTTGGCTTCCAAATTAATACGAACATCCTCACTGATCTTTAAAAGCTTGCGCAGCCTTTTGTACGTCAGTTCTTTAGTATTCTCAAATTCCTTTGCGATTCGCTCTTTTTCTAATTGAGTAAGCAGCCGTGGATTAAGCGTGTGCGGGTCCTGAAGCTGGAGATTGTTCAAGTCCTGCCAGTAACGCAAACGCTGTGCTTCCTGACGAGCCATGTCGCAGCGTTTCTTATCGGTCTCGAAAGTACATTTTCCGATCAGTCCGCGCTGCAGTTTTAAGGGACGCTGGTAAAAGATAGTATTCCGGATCTTGGTCTTCAGGTCGTCGCCCAAAGGCTCGGGGGCAAATTCCTTTTGTGCCTGCCAGATGTGCTCAAACTCGGATTCGGACATTGCACGGCGGGTATATTGATTCCGCTTCTTGTCTTTGCTGTTCAACAGTTCGCCCAGGGTTCGATAGCCATTGTTGTCCAACTCCTGCTCTATCTTTTTGATCCCGTCGTAAACCACGCCGTCCTCTTTCGATTTTGCCGACTTTCGGTTGCTCAAAAATCCCCGGCGTTTCGAAAGATGATAGATCGCCCGGCCAAGTTCAAATTTCTGAAGCGGCTCGTCCAAAGCGCGAACTCTCAAAACGTACGGGTCGCCCAGTTTCTCGAATATAGTTTCGGAATCAACCGATCCGATTTCCGGCAACAGCCCGTTCGCGGTAAGCAGGGTACGGAGTTCATTACGCCGCTTTGCTTTGCGCATTACCAATCTCCGTGCGCCTCTCGATGCCCGCCGTTTATGATTCTTTGGTGCGTTGGTCTTGTCTTCGGTCGTGGCAGGAAATATTCGGACACCGCTTGCTGTGATCGCGACGCTGCTTAAAAAGTCCTCGTCATCTCGCAGCGGCTTACCGACTTCACCGGTTTCGACCTTGAGCAAGGCCCATCCGATCGACGTTACGCCGAGATCGAGTCCGAGAATGTACTTGAAAAAAGGCATTGAGGAAACCTCCGGGAGTCTTGCGGAATTTTGTACTTGAATATAAGGTAAAGCTAATATATCATATCCACTGTTTAGTAGATAAGAGAACACGTTGCTTCTTATAACAAGAAGTATTTCGTAGGCTCTGCCGGTAACGGCAACCACGGTCCGCGCGAAAGCCCGGGCCTTTTATTTTTTGGGTTTAGAGCAGGGTTCCGCGGATGTCGGTTTTGATGGAATAGACGGCTTCGTTGGTGGCGGCGATGAGGTGGGCGTCCGTTGTGAAACAGAGGCCGACGATATTCATTCCGGCGACGATCTGGCGGACGGTGAGGCCGTCGGATGAGATGCTGAAAATCCCGTGACGTCCGCCGAAGCAGGCCGCGGCGTAAAGATCGCCGTCGCGGCTAAATGCGATGCCTTGCGGACGGCCGAATCCGACGGCAAATTTTTCGACCCTGCTGGCGGTGTCGATCGCATAGATCGCGTCATGGCTGGCCAGGCCGGGGGCGGAGACAAATAATCTTCCGTCCGGGCCAAACGCAAGATGATACGCGGCGACCGAAGGCTCAAGCGTCGCAAATTCTTCGGCTTCGCCCGCGGACGGAACGCGATAGATCGTACCCGTCCGATCGCCGACGAACATCACTCCGTCTGCATCAAATGCCAGGCCCGTCGCGATCCCTAATCCGCGGGCAAATACCGGATTTATTCCGCTTGGGCTGACAAGATAAACCTCTCCGTGGGCACGGTTGGTCACATACATGCTTCCATCCGGGCCGAAGGCGATACCGGTCGGATTAAGGATAGCGTCCGGTATTTCGTCGATAAACCCGTCGGGTTCGATGCGATACAGCGTGTTCGGAAGCTGCTGGCCGCGTGCACCGGAACGCGTAACGATGATGGCGCCGTCAGATGGATCGACCGCCGGATTGGCAACGATGTGCATCTCATCGGCTATTTGTTCGCCTATCACAATGTCGGCGGTCGGGCTTTCATTCCCGCCGCTTTCGAGGTGTATGTAGGCCTCGCCCGGCGAGCAATCGGGAACGATCGCCAGAATTCGCTTTGCCGACGCGGCAACCAGCGTACACCGCATTCCGTTCACGAACGCGCCGTGATCAAGGTCCGGATCGAGATGAAATCCGTCGCATTCAATTGTGATCTCGCCGCCCGCTATCGCAAACGGCGGACTTACTGACAGAATCGTTCCCGCGCTGTTCATTAGCCTAACATTATGAAAGATAAGCGTATGGAATCAAAACGGCTGGCCTCGTTCAAAGCCA
>CAUJFK010000021.1 GCA_963169175.1 Acidobacteriota bacterium
GGCGTTAGCAGGCGAAACCAGCCCATATGATAATCCCAAAACGGTTTGTAGGAAAGCAGGCTAGAGACGCTTTCCCGCAATTAGTACAGGTCCACGTTCTGAGCGTCTTTCCATATTGGCCTATTATTCAACCACTGGTGCAAAAAGTTACCAACAAGTTGGCAAATCGACTAAGAACAAGAGGTTTAGCTTTCGGAATAGAACTTGCCGTAGCCCAACTTGGGTGAGGTACTGAAACAATGCTAGGTGAGTTTGTTGTGATGCAAAAGGAAGAATTTGCTCGAATGCTGCGGATACTTATCAGCGAGGAAATCGAGGCCCAGATCGGCCCGCTCAAAGCAGTGATCGCCATAAAGCAAAAAGATGCATGTGATGCCATCGGCATAACGGACGACACCGCGAGGAACCGGGTGAATCAGGGAAAGGTCACAACACTCCAGCGTGATGGGTCGAGGTTGGTCTATTTTCAACTCACAGAATTGCCTGGATTAAAGCCGCGTTTTCGGAGTCAACGAAAGAAGTAGCCCGAGATCAAATGGTTAGTAAAATGGTTAGAAACGAGAAAAGGCGTCCAATCTGGACGCCTTAACTTGTTGATTATATTGGTGATCCGACCTGGACTCGAACCAGGGACCCAATGGTTAAAAGCCATTTGCTCTACCGACTGAGCTATCGGACCATAAAATCGGCCATTCCTGACCGAATTAGTGATTTTACATACTGCCGGGCGGCATGGCAAGTTCCATTCTGATATTGACCCGCGAGTACGGCGAATTCGGATCCAGGGGCACTTCGCGAAAGCCATATTTGCGGTAGAGACAGATCGCGGCTGCCTGTTTGGTGTTGGAGTCGAGGGTGATCCGCGATCTTTTCGCCTGCAGTGCATATTCGATGCACGCATTCATTAGCCTGTCGCCGATCCCAAGACCTCTAAACTTCGGCGATACGGCCATCTTCACCAATTCAAAGGCATCAGGCCCTTTGTTTTCCAAAGCCGCCGTCCCGGCCACCGTATCGTCCGCAAGCGCAAAAAATATTTGTCCACCAGGTTTGATGATCTTTTCAAATGGAGCATCGAGGATCTCACGATCGTGTTCCTCGATGCCATAGGTGCTCTCGATCCATTCGTAATTCAGCGAAGCAAACGCTTCGGCAAACTGTTCACGGAATGTAACGATCTCAACCACGAAACAATTTCCAGATCTTGCACCGGGTGCAACAGGCATCTCAACTGGGGCGGCCGGGCGACACCTACGGAAGTTATCCCCGAAACCAGTTTTCCATCACCGAATCTTTTAGAATTATCGTCTGTCCGCGTTCGGGGCCGGTCGAAATAAGGCCGATCTCGACTCCTATTGAGTCAGACAAAAACCTAACGTAATTTCGAGCTTTGGCCGGCAGGTCCTCAACATTCGTTATCCCGACCGTCGATTCTCCCCAACCTTCGAGTGTTTCATAAACCGGCTGGATCGAGCGAAGATCATTCGCGACGGCCGGGAAAGTGTCAACATACGCATCGCCTATCTTGTAGCCGGTGCATACTTTGATCTCTTCCAGTTCATCCAATACATCAAGTTTTGTGAGGGCGATCGAGTCAAAGCCATTTAATTCCGCGGCGTATCGGGTCGCTACCGCGTCAAACCAACCGCATCGCCGCGGGCGCCGGGTGACCGAGCCGTATTCATTTCCCCGCTCACGGATCAAGTAAGCTATCGGCTCTTCGTCATCAAGCATCTCGGTTGGAAACGGCCCTTCACCAACCCGAGTCGCGTAAGTTCGGACGATGCCAAGAACGCCTGAAATATGATGCGGCGGAATTCCAGCTCCAACCGACGCACCGCCGGCAGTAGGGTTAGAGGATGTAACATACGGATAAGTGCCGTGGTCGACATCCAGCAACGTGGCCTGAGCACCTTCGAGCAGGATCCGCTTGTTCGCTTTCCGGGCCTGGGCGAGAAAATGTGAGGTCTCGGTTACAAACGGGCGAAGCCGTTCGACGAGTGGGGCCGTTTCATTATATATATCATCCGCTCTGAGCGGCTGCTGGCCGAATAGAACGATTATCCGATTGGCCTCTTCAAGATTTCGTTCGATCCGCAGCCTTAAAAGTTCGGGCGACAGCGCGTCAGACACTCTAATTCCACGCCGGCCGACCTTGTCTTCATAGGCGGGGCCGATGCCGCGAAGGGTCGTGCCGATCTTCTCGTTTCCAAGGCGCTCTTCCGAAGTATGATCAAGCGCCTGATGATACGGCATTATCAGATGGGCACGCGACGAGACCTTAAGCCGGTCGGGCGTTACCTCGACGCCCTGCGCTTTGATTTGATCGACCTCTTCAAAAAAGGCTTTCGGGTCGATGACCATTCCGTTGCCGAGAACGCAGGTCTTATCCGGGTGAATTATCCCCGACGGCAGCAAGCGCAGGACGAACGCCCTATCGCCGACATACACGCTGTGGCCGGCATTGTGCCCGCCCTGATAGCGGGCTACGATATCAAACCGGTCGGCGAGCAGATCGACAACCTTCCCCTTTCCTTCATCGCCCCATTGGGCGCCGATAATAACAATGATCATAGTTTCGAGGTTTCGATCAACCCTTTCCATTCAGAGGCAAGCAGTCCGTAAATTTCAAAATCGTGCAGCCGGCCATTTCGAAATTCTGCCTGCCGCAGCACACCTTCGCGCTGGAACCCAAGCCGTTTCGGAATGGCCGCACTCCGCACGTTTTCGACAGAGCATCTTATCTCGATACGGTTCATTTTCAGCTCGTTGATGGCAAAATCGATAAGCGTTCGGCACGCTGAGGATATGATACCTTTCCCCTGCTCGTCTTGCGAAATCCAATAGCCGATCTCAGTTTTCATCGCGGCCCAGTCAAAACTGACAATGCCGATCGAACCGATCAACGCGTCGCCGCGAAAGATGCCCAGCCCCAGTCCCCTTCGTTCGGCCCGGTCCTTTTGTGTTTGAGCGATGAATTCACGTGCGGAACCGAGCGAATAATCCGGCGTCATCCAGTGCATGAACGCCCGAAGATGATCGTAGTTGCTGGAAACGGCCGCCAAGACAGATTCGGCGTCGTCCGGCAAAAACTCGCGCAGTTCTATCTGACCTTCAACTCGAAAACTTACCATCGGCCAAGCGTCCATTCATAAAGCTCGACATATTTTCGAGCGGCGTTTTCCCAGGAGTTATCCTGCTCCATTCCATTTCGCTGAATGGTGCGCCAGGTCTCAGGGTCGGCGTAGGCGAACAATGCCTCGTAGATGCGTTCTAAAAACCGGTCCGCTTGATACGGGCCAAATTTAAAGCCGTTTCCGGTACCCGTGACCGAATCGAAATTCTGCACGGTGTCGTCCAATCCGCCGACGGCCCGGACGATCGGTACAGTTCCGTAGCGAAGGCTGTACATTTGATTGAGGCCGCAGGGCTCGAATTTGGAGGGCATCATAAACATGTCCGCTCCGGCTTCGATCTTGTGGGCGAGGCTCTCATTATAGCCGCGAAATATCCCGACCTGATCGGGAGCATGATCGCGCAGCGCCTGCCAGAAATCTTCATACCGTTTTTCGCCCGAACCAAGCGAAATGATATACGCTCCGGTTGCGAGTATCTCGCCGGCGACCTGCATCATCAGGTCGATTCCTTTTTGAGCGGTCAATCGCGTAATGTTTGCAAAGATCGGCCGCTCGATCCGCACGGGCAGCAAAAATTCTTCGAGCAGCAGGCGTTTGCACTCGCGTTTGCCGCTTAGATTGTGTTCGTCAAAATGGGCGCCGATCTCAGGATCGGTCCGCGGATCCCAGACCTCATAATCGACGCCGTTCGTTATGCCGATCAGCCGGTCCGACCGCTGACGCGTGAGCCAGTCAAGGCCATAACCGTTCTCGGGCATTTGTATCTCTTGCGCATAGCGGCGGGAAACTGTGGACAAAGTGTCAGACACCGAAAGCCCGGCCTTCATTGCCGAAGCAGCCCCGTTTGAAAGAAACGCGTTCCGTTCCTGTTCGCCGCCGAAGCCAAATTTCCACAATTCGTCCGCTCCGAACACGCCTTGATAGGCCATATTGTGGATGGAAAATACGGTGCGGGTTTGTTGCCAATATGCGTCCCATCGCCGCAATGACGCAAGCTCGACCGCCGCAAAGCCGCAGTGCCAGTCGTTCAGGTGAACAATATCGGGCGGCGGGCCGATGCGTTTCAAAAGCGTGAGTGCGGCGTGGTTGAAAAACGCAAAACGTTCGTGGTCCTCGCGATATCCGTAGATGGAATCACGGTGAAAATAAGACGGCGCGTCGATCAGGAATGTGGGTGAGCCGTTCGCCTCGCTGTAAAATGCCTTTGCCGGATAACGGCCGCCGCGCCAATCGATATTAAGATCGTCGATGGCGGCGCTCCAAAGAAACTCGGCCTTTGTCTGCCAATAGCACGGTGTAACAAGTACCGAGTCCACGCCGATCTGCTTCAAAGCTTTCGGCAAGGCCCCGGCAACATCGCCTAACCCTCCTGTTTTGGAGTAAGGAACTGCCTCGGCAGAAATGACCGCAACGCGCATAATTCAAAAGGAATGTGCCGTATTTAGTTATACGCGATTCGACGGGAACTTCAAATTGCTGTATTAAGTCGAAACAAAAAAGCACGGCGTCGGAGCCCGAAGACTCCGACGCCGTGCCAACTTACGACCGATCTAGAATGTGATCCTTAACATCAGATCGATCTGTCGCCCACCGTTGTCGTTTGTTGTCGAAACGTCCTGGTAGGCAGAGCCGGGGCCAAGCTGCCCAAAAGTATCACCGCCGACACCGGCAGTGACCACATCTGCTCCCCATCCGCCAATGCGGAAGTTCGGAGCGTTTAGAGCATCGAGTGCGGTAATGCGGAACTCGAAGCTTCTGCGTTCACCCAACCTGAACCGCTTGACCAGTGTCGCATCGAGTTTGAAAAACGATGGTCCATAAAGGATCAGGTTATTGAAGCCGCATTGCCCGGCCGAACGCTGGATGCAGTTACCAATACCCGCCGGAGCAATGTACTTGCCCTGCGGCCCACCCGCTCCGTAGTTTGTGCCGTAGCCGTTGGCTGTCGAAACATCGATGTCAAACGCTTTTTGGGTTTCCACGATTATGTCAGCCGGAAGATATGTTACAACCTGCTTTCCGTCAATGATCGTGTTCTTGTAAAGGCCGATCATCTTTTGAAGGTCCTTCGCCGTCATCCCAACCAGCTGAACGTTGCCAAGCGAGAACGGTGAACCACTTTGCCAACGGATCGTCGGCAGCACAGTCCATCCGCCGACCAGAGCGTTAACGAACCCGTTCGAACTCCTAAGGAACTTGCGTCCCGAGCCGAACGGAAGATCGATCGTGGCGTCAACTTTGAACTGGTGCGTAATGTCAAATGCCTGAACATTTCTCGCCAGATCGATACCGCCCTTACGCTGCGAAAATCCCGCAAAGACAACACTGCTCGAAGCATAGGCATTGGCCATGGCCTTCGAGAAGACATAGCTTGCGTTGATTCGAACTCCCGCACTCAGTCGGCGACGGAACTCGACCACGCCAGAGTCATACCAGGTCTTGTTGCTGTTATCAACTATGAACGACCCACCATCAGCGGTGGACGGGTTAACATAGAAGAAGTTGATCGGCAGTCCGTTTGCAACAGCGTTTGCACGGCGAGCGTCGGTTGCTTCGAACGCAGTGTTCCCGCTGAAGGCGAAGATATTCGGCGCATTTCGCGAAAGTGCCGCAACCAGGCCCGTATTTGTGAAGTTCGATGCCGCGTATCGAGCCGGAACTGACGGCTGGTAATTCGCAGGAGTGTTAAAAAACGCCAACATGATCGGCAGCTGGTTCGACCCCGCCACGTCAGAAAAATACGCGAACGTCGGGCCCTTTCCGGCTGCAAGATTCAAATACAAATTTTGCTGTGCCTTCAGAAATTCGTCAGCAAAACCATTCTCGATCGTGTTGAATTCGTTAATGTCATACTGACGCTGCAGATCTACGCCTCGGTTTCCAACATATCGGACCTCAATGACAGTGTCTTTATCAAGCTCGCGCTGATAGCCAAAGCTGAAAGAATGCACCACACCTGTTTTCAGATCCGGGCTAAATGCGTTTGTCGAATCAGATACCCCAAGCGTGATCGGGAAGCTCGGTTTTGAGCCAACGATGCCCGGAGCGGGCGCCAAATTCGGATTATTCGGATCGCGAAGATTCGTACCAACTATCAGGTTGCCGAGGCCGACACTCCGGGAAAGTGACCTGGACCCACCCGGATTTGCACCATAAATGCTTTCGAGAAGGTTAAATCCTTCGCGGACAAACGCCTGCGAATAACCGCCGCGGAAAACGCTCTTTCCGCTCGATCCGAAAAGTGTTCTGAGAAATCCGCTCTCGCCGAAATCAGGACTCCAAACCACGCCGACCGACGGAGCGAAGTTATTCATATCGTCATCATATGCTTTTTCGCCCTTGGCCAATGGCACGACCCTTGGAGCTGTTCCGGTAAGTACACCGGGCTTAAAGATATTGCCCAGTCCCGAAAGCCCGTAAACCTGGTCAAAACTTTCGAGCCGCGTATAGTTCCCTTCGCTCAAGGCGATAAACGCAGTCTGCGGCTGCCACCTGACGCCGAAATTGATCGTCAGATTTGGCTTTGCACGCCATGCATCCTGAACGAACAGGCCGTATGTGTTCTGCTTAGATAGTCTATTCAGCGATCCGTTCTCTTGGTAGGTACCGTCTTCGGACAAATACGCGGTCGTTGAATAAGATGATACGCGGCCGATGAGTGTGGCATACAGACTTCGGGCACTGGCACGCTGGCTGCTCGGAAGCGCGTTAAAAATACCGAACGCGGGATCGGTCGAATCGATACCAAAGCCGACGGAAGGAACAATACGCCCAAACGCCGAACCTTCGGCACGAACGATCTTGTACTGTCCGCCAAAGCCGATGCTGTGATTTCCCCATAGAGCGGTTACATTGTCCGTGAAATCATAGGTCGGCGTATTGCGATCGCTGTACGAGTTTCGCGAAACCGGTGAGGTTGTTCCAAAAAAGGCAAGGGAATAACCTTGGGCGTAATCGAAGTCAGCCTTCGATATTCCCGGACTGAACTGTGAGAGTCCGGTAGAAACCGCGTATCTGGCTTCGTTGATGATGCCCTCGGAAAGCGTCGAACGAACAGCGAACGAATACGAATCTCGGTTCGATCCCTGCGTATACCACGGGAATCCCGGATAGCGCTCTTCCTGGCCGTTCAGAAAATCTTTCGAAGGAACAAATTCCTGCTGGTTCGTAACGAATTCCAGGCTGTGGTTTTTCGTTAAGTTGAAATCAAGGCGAAGCGCGAGAAACTTACGTGTGCTGTCGCCAGAGGGAATAAAGTTGTAGCTCTGCGAATTGTAATTATTCGAGATCTCTTTGAACGTACCTTCCTGCTGCGTTGCTGATTGGATCCTTGCCAGGATCGCTGCGACTGTGGGATCAACCGTCGATAACTGACCGGCCGCCTGTGCTATTGTAAGCACGTTTACCGTCTGAACAACGCCGCCGGAGAGATATCTGAAATCGCCCGTTAGGGCCGAAGGCAACAGGACCGTGCGTGTTCGGGCAGTCGCCTGCGGGAGCCGAAATTCTTCATAATTAACAAAGAAGAAACGCTTGTCCTTTCCTGAATCAAACCATGAACCGCCGCCGTCACCGAACCTAAAGAATGGGATCGGGCCGCCAAAGCTCGCGCCGTATTGATTAAGACGGATCTTTTGCCGATACGCTTCGTTATTCTCGTCGCGCTGGCCATCGCGGTTCTGGTACCAGTAGTTCGCGTTCATGCTCTCGTCACGGTGCTGATAGAACGCGGTGCCGGAATAGCCATTCGTTCCGCGTTTAGTGACGAATTTTACCTGAACAGCACCATCGCCGCCCGATTCAGCACCCGGATTGGCAGTCGAGACGTTTACTTCCTCGATCGCGTCAAGGCGCGGCCGAACATATGTGAAATAACCATCGCTTGATCGAAGAAGGTTATCCTGAACATCAACACCATCGATCGTGATCGTGAGGGCGCCTTTCGGAAGCCCGTTGATCGAAGCGCTTCGCGGGCGGCCAACAGTCGCCGTTCCCGGCAGAAGGCCGATCAGGTCAAGAGCATCGCGCGAGGCAACCGGTGTTTCACTGATCTGTCGACCGGTGATCGACGTACCTACCGTTGCTGTCTGCGTCTGCAGCACCTCGCCGCCCGATCCGGTGACAGTCACGCTTTCACTGACATCACCGGTCTGTAACGCAACATTCACGGTTGTGGGCGTTCCGACGTCCACCTTGATCCGTTCGATCAGCGTTCGCTTGAAGTTCGGTGCCGTAACGGCAACCGTGTAAATGCCAGAGTTGAGCGCCGGAACGCGATAGCCGCCGCTCGAATTTGTTGAAACGGTGAATTGCTGGCCGCTTTCGCCGCTGACGACGACAGTCGCACTCGGTACGACCGCTCCGTTGGCGTCCGCAACCGTACCGGCTATGGACCCGGAGATTTGTGCAAGCGTCACCAGTTGAAATACAAATATCAGTACGCCTGCCGCCAACAGACGTAGAGTTCTATCTCTCATTTTGCTCCTCCAAGATATAGATTCAAATACCCACTCAATCTGTAGAAAGAATAAGGACGGTAAAACCTAAGCAAAAACAGAGAACCCTAGATTATGATCTTGAATGAAAGTATGTGCCGAAAAAGCACAGGCAACAAATATGCCGAAAAGAATGAAGCTACAATAACATTGAATCAATTACGTTTACAAGCCTGATCTCGCAAGTTTCCCGCCGAGAGATTGCGGATATCGGAGAATCTTCAAAATTTTGAATATCCATCGCGGGCGAGTGGTTGGTTCCAGAGAGAAAAAGAGGATGTCTGAAAGATTCTCAGATAGCTATTCTTAGATTCGGATTTCCTTCATCCTATTCTGTGGTTAGTAATTCTTTACCACTGAAGAAGATGAAGGAAAGCCGAATAAGATGAACAGAAGTCAGCGTTCACGGCGCCGGGAAGTTTTATGACATCCTACTTTGAACGATCGATCCTCCGCATTTTAAGTCTGCATGGAAGCGAGAAACTCGGCGTTCGTCTTGGTCTTTCCAAGCCGTTCCAACACAACTTCCATCTGTTCAACAGGCGAAAGCGGGTTGAGCACGCGACGCATGACCCAGATGCGTGCCAGATCTTCCTTTTCAATTAGCAGTTCTTCCTTGCGGGTACCCGAACGCTGCAGGTCGATGGCCGGGAAAAGCCGCTTGTCGCTCAATCGCCGGTCGAGATGGATTTCCGAGTTACCCGTTCCCTTGAACTCTTCAAAGATAACATCGTCCATACGCGAACCGGTGTCGATCAACGCCGTAGCGATTATCGTCAGGCTGCCGCCTTCTTCAATATTTCGGGCCGCGCCGAAAAAGCGCTTTGGACGCTGCAGGGCGTTTGAATCGATACCGCCTGAAAGTATCTTGCCCGATGGCGGAACGACCGCGTTGTGCGCACGGGCCAGACGGGTGATCGAATCAAGCAGAATGACCACATCGCGCTTGTGCTCGACAAGACGCTTGGCCTTTTCTATGACCATGTCCGCGACCTGCACGTGGCGAGTCGGCGGCTCATCAAAGGTCGATGAGATAACCTCGCCTTTGACCGAACGCTGCATATCGGTAACTTCTTCCGGCCGCTCATCGATCAGCAGAACGATCAGCGAAACCTCAGGATGATTTTGGGTGATCGAGTTAGCGATCGTCTGGAGCAAGACCGTCTTACCGGTTCGCGGCGGAGCGACGATCAAGGCACGCTGGCCTTTACCTATCGGCGTAACGAGATCGATGACGCGGGCCGCTATATTTTCCGGGCCCACTTCCATCGAAAGCTGCTCGTCCGGATAAAGCGGCGTGAGATTATCGAAAAAGATCTTCTCACGGGACTGCTCGGGAGCCTCGAAATTGATCGCCTCGACCTTGATCAGTGCAAAATACCGCTCGCCTTCCTTCGGCGGCCGGATCTGGCCTGAAACGGTATCGCCCGTGCGGAGGTCGAACTTGCGGATCTGCGACGGGCTGACATAAATATCATCCGGTCCCGGAAGATAGTTGTATTCCGGCGCCCGCAAAAAGCCGAAACCGTCCGGAAGCGTTTCCAACACGCCTTCGGAAAATATCAGTCCGCTTTTCTCGGTCTGGGCCGCAAGTACCTTAAATATCAATTCCTGCTTACGCAGGCCCGAAGCCCCCTCAATACCCATTTCCTTAGCAATATGGGTGAGTTCGCTTATCGACATATCCTTTAGGTCGGTAAGGTTTAACAGTTCGGTCTTGGGAGCATTCTCATTTGATCTGGGAGAAGCTCCGTCAGTACCTTCTGGAGCGCCGGCGGCTGGCGGTGAACCGTCGGCCGGCTGATTATCTGTGTTCACAGGTTTAGATCTGCGTGATGGTGTGGTTTTCGTTGCCATGTTGTTTCGGTATTTATCGCTTTTTTACGCTCGGCTGATCCGAACGCAAAAGTTGCCAAAATATTATTGCTAAAGCCCTTAATTCCCGGCCTGAAGTATATAGGTGGAGTTAATCGTATGGACTAAACGTAGTAAAACAGCTGAATCAAGCTCGAAGCTCGATAAAATTTCGGGATTTATGAATTATTACTACAATAAACCTAAGAAAGCAAATAAATTTTCAGCTTTTTTTCAGTGAACGTCCGATCTCGGCCCACAATTCGTCCCGCCCGATAGCAGTTGACGCTGAATAAGGAATAATTTTGCTTTGCGGCATTTCCCGCCCGATCACGCCAGCCTGTTTTTTTACCTCGGTTCGCGAAAGTTTATCGGACTTTGTCGCGACAACGATATGCGGCCTCTCATGT
>CAUJFK010000022.1 GCA_963169175.1 Acidobacteriota bacterium
ACAGATGTTACATGCCCCTCTGTCGCCCACTACGTGGGCTTGCGGATCTTTTTGCCGCTTTACCCCATGTTCCGCTTCGCTCCACCTGGGGCTAGATTTATTTCGCTGCTCCGCAGCTAAGAATAGTTTTGACACAGGCTCTACTGGTCATGTTTCTGCCGGTAGCTGAATGCGAGCAACACAAGCGTTATGATCGACGAGAGCCACGCAAACCAATCGCCATAACGGACATAAAATGTCTGCGAGCCGTCCGATCTCCCTACCGTCCAAACCCTTGTTGCCTCGGTGTACGGTTCGGCGGTGTCCGATACCTCGCCGCGTTCGTTTATATAGGTCGTTATCCCAACGTTCGTGGCACGCAGTACCGGCCGGTTTGTTTCGACTGCCCGAAAGACCGCATTTGCCATATGTTGACGCAAGACCGGTGTCGGGCCGAGGTAGCCGTCGTTGGTCATTTCAATGATCACGTCCGCGCCGTTGCGTACAAACTGACGCGAAAGCTGGCCAAAGTGCGATTCAAAACACAGCATCACGCCCGCTTTCACATCACCAAGCGGAAACAGGTCGTATTCGCTGCCGTAAGAAAAATTGCCGACCAAACCCGGCACCAGCCCATCGAGCGGAAACGGAACAGCTTCACCGAACGGCACGAGAAAAATTTTATCATACTGGGTGATCTCCTTTCCCTCAGGGCTGACCAGCACAGCGGAATTGAAATACTTGCCGTTCGAATGGTCAGGTTCGGCGGAATTGAACAGGACCGATACGTTATGCTTCGCCGCAAACGAGTTGATGAATTCCCGCGACTCCGGATCGTCCTCGTACTGAAAGTTCATCGGCGATTCGGGAAAGATAACCGTGATCGGCAGAGTTTGTCCATCAGCATCGGGCGCCTGATCAAGCTTGCTCAAGGCAGATTCAGCAAGCCGAACGTGCCTTTGCCGAAGCTGCCGCCATTTTTCCAGCGTCAACCCCGCCATTGGTACATCGGGCTGCAGAACGACCATGCGGTACGATCCACGCGGCGGCAAACGTCCCGCGGAACCATCAAATGATCCAGCGAAAAAGATGACGGCCGAGATCAAGGCACCGATCGCAATCACTCCCCGCACAACTCGCGGATTATCTCGGTCGAGGAAAACGAATGCGACGATCGTGCTTCCCGCGACGACCAACGCCCCTACTAAATAGACGCCGCCGACCGCCGCGGATTCGAGAAGGACCGGTTTGAAAGCCATTCCGTATCCGACCGCATTCCAGTTATTCCCCGTTAGCCAATACCGCGAAAACTCTGCAAATACCCAAACAAACGGTGCGGCCAGAATGGCAATCGAGCCAAATCGTCTTAACAACGTGGCCATTATCGCCGCAAAAGCCGCAGGAAACAGGCCCACTATCGCCGCCACGACCAGCATCAGCAAATACGCCAAAGCGGGCGGAAAAGCGGCGTAGGTTATCGGAGCAAACGTCAGCCACCAGCACGTACCGTAGATAAAAATAATCCCAAAGAGCCAACCTATAACGAATGACCGGACAACACTCTTTTCTCGCTCCACCGCCAAGAGCAGCGGCACAAAGGCGAACCACGCCGTGAACCAGTATTCGAACGGCGGAAAGGCAAGGATCAGCAAAAATGCCGAAACCACCGCCAATAGTGCGTTCTCCCAAGATGGTAAAAGCCGTACAAGGCCGCTTAACGCCATGCCTTCAATGGTAACAGACGCGCAGCAGCAAATCATTCCGGCGGACGGCTTCGTGAATTTTCGTCTTTGTTCGTGGATTTCGTGGTGGCGAAGCCGGACGGATCTGGCCGTTTGAGGCCTATGACACCTTTTCGGTCAGATTGGTTTTTGCGAAACTCAGTTTGACCTATGGCTTAAGCGCTCTCAACAAAATTTGTCAGGCGAGAAATGACGGAATTTGTCATTATCATCGGCGGCGATAAAGTTGCGCTGTCAAATTGAGAGAACTACTGCGTCAGAACGGTGACACGGCCGCATTTTGATCGGCATGATCGATATTCGCAGGTTCCGGCCCAGATAAACACTAGGTTTAAAAGTGACAGAGCCCGGTCGGTTTCGACCAGGCTCAATATTGGAAGGACAACTGTAGGAACGCTCGGAAGGTGAACAAGCACAGTGGCAAACCGCGCTCGGAGAAGTGGTGGCGGCGGGGTCTCGATAAACTTCATCAAGCTAGCCGATTTTCTCTAATGCATCTAGCGTGCCAAAGGCCGCGACCAACCGGCGATCATCGAAATTAAACGAGAAAGATGGCACTTAACCACAGCAATAACAATAGTTAAGAGAAATATAGGACAGCTCAAAACCGGGCTTGCGAGGCGCTTAAGCCTTTGTTGCAGGTGTCAAACAATTACACTATTTGGAACATCTCTCCGCCTGGCGCTTAAAAGCGAGTGCGTCCGCGTTGTCAGGTGCGGCCTCAAGGGCTGAAGACGAGTAGTTTTTCACCTGAAGGCAATCACCCTTTTCCAAATATATCCGTCCGAGCGCGACGTGGGCGTCAACCAGCCGATTATCCCAGAATAGTGCGGTCTTAAAAGAACTTGCCGCCTGGTCCAGATCGCCTCGCCGCAGGTGTAATTTGCCCAGGATCAAATAACTTTCCGCGCTCATTGGTTCGCTAGCCAGGATGCGGCGAAGCGTGATCAGGGCATCGTCATCGTTGCCATTCTTAAATTGGGTGCGGGCCTGGGCAAGTAGATTCTCGGTTTCGGTGACCGAAGCAGCTACGGGGGCCGCACTACGCCTGCTGAGCACGACACTAAGAAAATCCCGGCGTTTGGGCTGCTCGACACGCAGCTCGATATCAGAGAACGTCTTGGACTTTGCCCACTCTTTTTCCAGATTTGCGTAGCGGTTCCCGGCCGTCAGATAGGTCCGTGCCTGATTATCGACGGCCGCGGCGGTCGGATCATTCTGTCCGCCCAACGCCTTTGCCAAGAGATAGTAAGCATCGCCATCATTTGGCCTTGCCGCAATTACACCTCGTAGCTGTTCAGCAGCTTCGGGCAAATGGCCGTCCAGAAGTAGTGCAATCCCATAATTGAATTTGATGCTTACCTCGTCAGGCGACGATTCATTCGCTTTTTTCAGTAGATCAAGTCCTTCCTTCATCAGCGCGGCCGCTTTCGATTCATTCTTCTTTTCGGAACGCGAGGCCTGAACGGCGATAGAACCAAGCGAGTTGTACACACTCGTCAATTTCAGGTCGTCCGCCAGAGGACGCAGGACCGCCAAGGCCTGCTCATAGTTATTCTGCTCCCAACGGATCAAGCCGATGTAAAACGATGCCTCGGCATAACTCTCGTCATTGCACCTCGACACCTTGTTCTCTGTCCGGGCAGCACTCCGGCAGGCCTCATATGCCGACACAACCTTTTCAAAATGATCGACGGATTCATTAAGCTTTCGCTGGCCCAGGTAGAGGTGGCCGAGTTCTAATGCGGCATCCGCAAATGTCCCGCCGGGCGTGGCATCGGCATACAGACGGAGGGCGTTCTTGAAATAATTCTCGCGGGCCTGAGCCTCAGGCGTCAGAAGGCCTTTGATATAGGCTTCGAAGGCTCGTGACGGTATTTTGTTTGCCGCCACGACCATGTCATTTTGCGAGTAGGCGAGCGAACTTTTATCACGCTGATAGAGTATCTGGTAAGCGATCTGACCCTGCATTGTCTGCAGGTTCCCTAAAGCATCGTTCAGATTGATGTCGCGCGTTATCCGGCGGCCGTCCGGCATTTCTTCGTTCAGAAAACGGCCCTCATTGACCCGAATTATCTTCACGATCACATTGATCGTTGCTGCCGTATCGCCCTGGGCGGGAACAATGTTGTATTTCCCCGAGATCAGGAGCGTCGCCTTACCTTCGCGGGCCAGTTTGAGCGATGTGGCAAGGCTCGGTAACGTGGTCAGCGGAATTCGCAGCCGTTGCTGAATAAGTTTGCGCTCGCTGTTCGAGACAACATTCACACCCGTGGTCTTCAAAAGTTCAGACAGCGATAGGGCAAAGCTTTCGCCGACCCAATTGAACT
>CAUJFK010000023.1 GCA_963169175.1 Acidobacteriota bacterium
CTCTCCTCGCTATTATCAGGATGAAAAAGTTCGGCCCGATCAAAATAGACTAGCATTAATGTTCCGAATTGAAGCATCTTAGCACGAAAAAGGCGAAAGCGTGAAAATGCGCGCACGATGTTTCCGACGCCGATCGGTCGGAACTCAGGTTTTTTCTGCGTCCAGTTTCCGGATTCTGCTAAAATCAGGTAAATAGATAGTTTGAGGTGATCAAATATGCGATGCGGTCGAGCGATGTTGTTGCTGGTGTTTTTGTGCGGGGCTTTCTCGATCCTTGCCGCCGCTCAGGTCCCGAAGCCGCCAACGCAAAAGCCCGAAGACGAGGTCATTCGGGTGGACACCGAACTGGTCGAAGTGCCCGTCGTGATAACCGACCGGGCCGGCAGGCCTGTATTGAACTTAAGGCAGTCAAACTTTGCGGTATTTGAGGATGGAAAGCCGCAGCAGGTAACCGAGTTTGGAGCAACCTCGGCTCCGTTCGAAGTTGCATTGCTGCTTGATACTTCCGGCTCGACTCGATCTGAGCTTCCGTTGATTCGCCGGGCCGCGCAGGGTTTTATCAACTCGCTTCGCCCCGGCGACCGGGTTTCCATCATCGCCTTTCGAACCGAAACAAAGGACGGGCGTGCGACGGCCGTACCCGAGATCGTGACAGGTTTGACCGATGACCGTGCTGCCCTTACCGCCGGGCTTGATAAGATAAGTACAAGCAATGGAACTCCGTACTACGACGGGCTGCTAAAGGTAGCTGAGAAAATATTCTCGCAGTCCGCGAAGGGTGAATTTCGCGGTCGTCGAGCGCTGGTCGCTTTGACCGATGGCGTCGACTCAACGAGCTTGTCGGATTTTGACGAAGCACGAGAATTGCTGGCTGCAACCGGGATCATCTGCTACTTCGTTCAGGTGAACACACGGGATTTTTTTGAAGAGAATCTGCTTGGTGATTGCCACGTAGCTATCCGATTTTCCGCCGCCCAGATCCGCCGTTATTACAAAAAGATAGGCGCCGGCCCGAAGATGGAAACGACAAGCGATTTTTGTCAGCTCGGCAATTTTGAACGGCTGGCGGTCAGTAAAAGACTGTACGAGCTGGCCGCTGAAGAGATGAACGCCCTGGCAAAAACATCCGGCGGCAAAGTATTTCCGGCTGCCGATCTGGGCGAGGCCCGTGCGGCCTTTAAGAATGTTGCGGACGAGATAGGAACGAAGTATAGCCTTGGCTACTACTCATCCAACGAAAAACGCGACGGGAGCTATCGGCAGATAAAGGTCGATGTAAAGGGCTTGCCGGCCGGGACTCAGATCCGGGCCAGAGAAGGATATACGGCTCCCGCGCACTAGCGTATGACTTCGATCCGGCAGACGTTGAGTTTTGCCCAGTTCTTGTCTGCTGTAACGGCTGCGACATTTTCGTGTATCGCTAATGCGAGACAGGCCCGATCTCCGAACGAAAGGCCTAGTTTTTTTGTATCGTTCCACAGTGCGGCGGCTCGCATCGCATGGGCCTCGTCAAAACCACGGACCTCGATCTCAAGACCAGTGAACGATTCCAAAACGCTGTCGGCGTCAAGCCCACCTTCCAGCAGCTTTGTAAAAACCTCGGACAGATTCACGGATGAGATCAAAGGTTCCGACCGGTCGAGCAATGAGCGGACTTTCTTTTTCCCCGGTTCGTTATAATATATCGCAAGAATTGCCGAAGAATCGAAGACGAGTTTATTCATTTTGAGCTTCCCGCCGCCGTTCGGCGATCAACTCATCGACAACCGATCTGCCGGGCTTAATGTGCGGCTTCATCATTTCTTCAATACGTCGAAGGGCCTCGTCGCGCGTCGTTATTTCGAGGGATCCGTTCTTAAGGGTTAACGTGACATTCTTCCCAACCTTGATCCCGAGGGCATCACGCATTTTTGCCGGAATAACTATTCTCCCGCCTTGCGTAACCTTGGTTTTTATCGAATCCTGATTCATACTTTGACTCATATAATGGTGCAAGACCGTATTTCAAATGCCATTATAGACAGAAATGGCAAAAGTATCAAATATGGCAGGGAGTAGTTTTGCGCGCATCTGTTTGATGGTTTTGGATTCAGCGGGTATTGGCGAAATGCCGGATGCCGGTGATTGGGGCGACGCCGGTGCCGATACGCTCGGGCATATTCTGGAATCTCGAAAGGTGAGTTTGCCAAATCTCCAGCGCCTTGGTTTGGGAAATATCCGGCCACTTGCGGGATTGCCGCCTGTTCATGACCCGATTGGCAGCTATGGCAAATGCACACTTAAATCAAACGGCAAAGACACGACGACCGGGCATTGGGAAATGGTGGGAATAATTTTGTCGAAGGCATTTCCGACGTATCCAAATGGGTTTCCGGCACGGATCATTGATGAGTTTGTCGAAAAAGCAGAGGTTCCCGGAGTGCTTGGAAATATTCCGGCGAGCGGGACCGAGATAATCAAGCAGCTTGGCGAAGAACACGTCCGCACAGGCAAGCCGATAGTTTATACATCGGCGGATTCTGTGTTTCAAATCGCTGCGCATGAAGAGGTAATTCCAGTTGATCGGCTCTATAAGATCTGCGAGATCGCACGTCGAATTTTGGATGGCGAAGATCGCGTCGGTCGCGTGATTGCCCGGCCGTTTCTCGGCTCGAACGCTGCCAATTTTAAGCGTACAGAGAACCGCCATGATTACGCAGTCCCGCCGCCGGCGAATCTTTTGCCGCTGTTGAAAGCGAACGCCCTGGACGTCGTCTGCATAGGCAAGATCGCCTCGATCTATGATTCCGTCGGCGTCACCGAAGACCTTACTGCCAAAAATAACGACCAGACGATCGACCAAACGATCAATGCCCTAAACGCCGGTTCGCACGGCCTGATCTTTAGCAATCTAGTCGATTTCGACATGCTCTACGGCCACCGCCGCGACACTGAAGGTTACGCAAAGGCACTTGAACATTTCGACGCCCGCCTGCCCGAAATATTCGCCGCAATGCGTGACGACGACCTTCTGATCCTGACTGCCGACCACGGCAACGACCCAACCGCTCCCGGCAGCGACCACACCCGCGAATACGCTCCGCTGCTGGTTTACGGACGATCCGCCAACCCCGGCATCGATCTAGGCACCCGCGGTTCGCTCGCCGATATTGGGCAAACAATTGCAGATAATTTTGGAACATCGCTCAGCAACGGCGAGAGTTTTCTAAATCAGATCTGATGTACGACGTGCATGCTCGTGGTTAGCCCGATCATTCCTGCGCTCCGTTCTTCGTGAGCAAAGCTATCATTTTATCGAGGGCATCAGATTCGGCATCGATCTCAGGCGAGGTATCCGTCCTGCCGGTGAAGTATTTTTGCTTCCTTTCTTTTACGGCCCCGAGCGCGGTTTTGCCTTCGCTATAGCGGGCGTTGATCGCCGCTCCGTTTTGGAGCAATATTTCGACTACGGTGAGGTTCGAGTGAAGTGACGCGTTCATAAGCGCTGTAAACCCATCGTTAGCAGGCTTATTCACGTTTGCCCCTGCCCGGATAAGTACGCGCACCATTTCAGCATCGGGATAATTCGCCGCCGATACAATTGGGGGCCAACCGTGGTTAGAGGTTCGGTTGGGGTCTGCCCCATGGGCCAGTAAGAGGTTGACGATTTCTTCTTGTCCGTTTGTTGCCGCCGACTCCAATAGCGGCCCGGCGGGGTCATCCGGAAAATTTGGGTCCGCCCCGGCTTCGAGTTTTGACCGAAGAAGATCGAGGCCGCTATCGGTGGAGGACCGGAGTCTTCGCATTTCTTCGAATTGTAGGATGCTTTCCCTCTCCTGGCGGCGCGCGGAGATGAAGGTCAGCCCGATCGGTACCACGCAGGCATCAAAAAGGAGTAGGCCCGCGACGAGTGCGACGGATCTTCTATTCAATCCGGCCGGGCCAGACTTGACACGGCGTTTCCCGGGCAAATGCGAAAAAGTGTACAGCAATGAACCGCCGATAGAGCCGGCAATAAGTACAAGCCAGCCGGCGATCATTGAGCCAAAGACAAGGTATAGAACGATCAGGCCGACGAGTGCCGCGGCCTGATCGCCTAGGCTTTGTCTCGATGCGTAGATGGGGAATCCACCGTAAATCGCAAGGAAAAGAACATAGACAATGAAGGCGGTGGCGGCGGTAATAAGGCCTCGCATTGCCGCAACGAGGCCGTTGCGAGTCCTAGACCTGTCGAGGATTGTTGATCCGAAACCGAATCCGGCGACAGCAGCAAGAAATACTGGGGTCCCGAACAGAAAGAAGTATTCAAATGATTCGGGTTTA
>CAUJFK010000024.1 GCA_963169175.1 Acidobacteriota bacterium
CCTGAAGCATAATGATGTTGCCGCCCCTGCCGATCTCAAGCGGCGCAAGCTGTTTTCCAACCTCTTTCATATACGCATCCGACGCCGCGACAAACCGCGCGTCGGACGTGCGGACCTTCATATCCTTTTCCGCCAGCAGCCACGCCGGAATGCCGCCGAAATCCCATTCGGTACAAACATACGGCCCCGGTCGGACGATCACATACAACCCTTCTTCTTTCGCCTCGCGGACAAATTCGGCAACGTCGAGATTGCCGGTAAAATCGAATTGCCCCTTTCGCGGCTCATGCAGATTCCAGAAAATATACGTCGTGATGGTATTCAACCCCATAGCCTTCGCTTTCTTAAAACGGTCGCGCCAATACATCCGCGGCACGCGCGGATAATGCATCTCGCCCGATCGAATAATAAACTGCTTGCCGTCAAGCAGGAAGTGTTCGCCTTCCCAACCAAAAGATCGAGTCGTTTGCGAAAACGCCAACGTCGAGGCGGCTGCCAGAATTACGATCAAAAGAATTGCATTCTTCATACGTTTAGTTTTATTCGACGACTATTTCATCCGCAAATATCCACGAATCGCCGCCAACTCCGTTATGGCCTTGCGGCAGCTTGCCGAATTGAACCGCTTCTACACGCACAAATCGTGCCGAAATAGATCGTTTAGCGACGAATCGGATATTCCGTATAGCCGAACTCATATCCATCGCGTCGGCTTTGGTTTCGGTGCTTTGAAGCTCCGCCCAATTTCCCCCATCGTCCGACGCATAAAACGTTACCGTTCGCGGCAGTACGATCCATGAGCCGCTTTGCTGCATGAAATTGACAGCGATCGAATTCAAAGAAGCTCTCAGCCCGAGATCGATCGTCGCGTCGAGATCCGCGCCTTGCCATCCGGCCCAAATGCCGTCGCTAAAATCACCGCTTCCGAGAATGCCGTCGGTCAACGCCATTTCGCCGGCTTTTTCGTAACGCTTGTCTATCGGGTTTGCGAATTTCACAGGTTTGCCAAGTGCCTTGTTCGCAACCAGCGCAAACGGTTTGGATAACTCATACTTTCGGTCGCGGCGAAACGGGGCGGCCTTTATCCCGGACGGCTGCGTGAACTCTATCGAATCCTTAAATGACAGCGAGTCAGCCGAAGGTTCGCTGCCATCCGTTGAGTAACGAAACACAATGTCGTCAAATCCGCCGTCGGTATTCAACCGCCAAACGCGCTTTGCCGCATCGAACGTGATCTTGTAATTTGCGACCGCCTTATCCTCTGGGCCATACGCAATTCCCAACGCATCCAGATAACGATAATGCGTCGCCATTCGTCGCTTGAAGTCGGCAAAATCGCCGCGCTTTCCTGTCCACGTTACTTCGGCGAACGCCTGTAGCCGCGGATATAATTTTGATTCGGCATTCACAGTCGTGACACACTCAGTCCAGAGCGGAGCTTCGGCACCGAGGAGCAATTTCCGGTTTTCGCGATATTGCGGCAACGATAGCAGATCGGTCTGATACACATCTTTCAGTGTTTTGTTCTGCTGTGGCGTGTCGAAATAAAACGGCCCGGCGATGATAACGCGGTTTCCGTTTGCAAGCGCTTTCGCGGCTTCGGCGTCACCGCGCCAAACTTCGATGACCGCATTCCTATCGGCTCCGCCTTCGAGAATCTCGTCCCACCCGATCAGCGTTTTGCCCTTTTTTGCGAGATAGCTATGAATGCGTTTGATGAAATAGCTTTGAAGTTCGTGCTCATCTTTCAGCCCTTCGGCCTTGATGCGAAGCTGGCATTTCGGACATTCCTGCCAGCGGTCTTTTGGAACCTCGTCGCCGCCGATATGTATATATTGCGACGGGAACAACGCGAGAACTTCATCAAGAACATCCTGTAAAAACGTGAACGTCCCGTCGTTTCCGGCGCAAAACACATCTTTATGAACGCCCCATTCCGGTGTCACGTTTATCGGCTTCATTCGACAGGAAAATTCCGGGTAAGCCGCCAATGCCGCCATGCTGTGGCCTGGCATCTCGATCTCGGGAATGACCATTACGTTTCGAACACGCGCGTATTCGACAACGTCCTTGATCTGATCCTGCGTGTAAAAGCCGCCGTATCTTGTTCCATCCGCTTCGGCCCGCCACGCTCCGACCCTCGTCAAATTCGGGTACTTTTTTATCTCGATACGCCAGCCCTGATCTTCGGTCAGATGCCAGCGAAATGTGTTGATCTTGTAATACGACAAAAGATCGATCTGCTTCTTGATAAATTCAACCGGAAAAAAATGCCTCCCGACATCGAGCATATGTCCGCGATATGAAAATTGAGGCGCGTCCTCGATCGTGACAGCGGGAATTGCGACGGCTGGTGCATTTCCCGCCTGTATCATTTGCCGCAGTGTCTGCACGGCCCAGAAGAAACCTTTGTCGGTTCGAGCCTCGATATTTATCCGCCGGTTTGAAACGACTATCCGATAGGCTTCGTCACCGCCGATCGACTTGTTAATTCGAAAAACGATACGATTTCCGCCACCGCTTTTTGCAGACGTAATTCCGGTTTGTTCCTTTATATTATCAGCAAAGAATCGAACGATTTCCGCGGTCCGCCGACCTGCTGGTGCCTGGATCGACGTGGTTTTGTCGAGCGTAAAAGTTCCTTCACCGCGTTCAACACGCTTTGGCTGCGGGATGATCGAAAGATCGGCACGAGCCGAAGCGCTCTGCACAATTAGCAGGACAAATGCGAAAAGTAAGAATGCTGGCCTTAATTGCATCAAAACAATTTCTCGATCGGTTTGCCTGCATTCGGGTTCTGCTCGCTGTAATCAAACCCGAGCAGACGCGACATTGTTGCGGCGATCTGGTTCTGATATATCGTCGGCGAATCGCGCCACTCGCCGAGCAAACGGCTGTCGGGGCCGATCGCGGCGAGCCAAATATACTGTGCTCCTTCAACGTCCGATCCGTGATCGTGCCAATCGGCCGGCGTGTTTCCACGCCCGTGATCGGTCGTGATCAGGATCGTTGTTTTATTTTTATACTGCGGACTGCTCTGCAAAAATTCCCAAAGCTGTTTCAGATAATTGTCCGTTAGCTGCAGCGTTTGCAGCACGCGGTCGTATCGCTGGTCGTGGGCCCAATCGTCCGTTTCGCCGAGCCCTAAATAAAGAACGCGCGGCTTGTACATCCGCAAATGCGACATCGCAAAACGAAACGTGTAAGCATCGCTCCGTACACTGTCCCACGGCGTGCGTGCCTCAAACTGCAAGCGGTTGGTGTCCGCAATTTGCTGATCTAAATTTTCATATTTCTCATATCCGGTGTTTGACGCGATCGTGCCCGGCTTGCTTTCGACGATCCAATCGATCACATCCCATGAGGCAAACGCGGCAACTTTCTGCGGCCCAACCCGCAGCTTTCGCCTTAGAAATTCAAGCACGGTCGGGTTCGGATTTCGCAGCTTGTCGTTGCTCTTTATCTCGTCGTCGTGGGCCTGGCCGGTGAGTATTTCGGAATATCCAGGATAAGAAAATCTGTGAGAATTGGTGATCTGAACAGTGCTGCCCTTACTCCGATCTCCGGCTATCGAGCCGTGCCGTTTCATCAACACATCCCAAAAAAACGACATCACTTTCCGTCGCCGCTCTTCCGGGGTCGCCGCCCAATACGTTTTATATAACGCAGTGTCCTCGACCCTTCCCTTTTTCGTCGCGGCTTTGATCACGGCCAGATCAAGCCCGCCAAACATCTCCTCTGTCCGCACACCGTCCAGCGTTATCAGAATGACATTCTCGGTCTTGCCCTGCGCACTTGCGGAAACGGCAAGCGCGGCCAGCAACATCAGAACAAAGATCCGGCCACGTCGAGTATTTGCCCCGGGAAACAAATTCATTCGTTCGGTCGTTCTCATAATGACAATTTAGTGACCCATCTATCGGTCGAGCAAGCGCAATGCATTTTCCCGATATATCTTCTTTAAAATATCGTCCGGCAGATCAATGCCGTATATCTGCCAACGGCCTTGCCGCGACGCGTGTGACGGGTAGTCAAAATATTCATCACGCGTTTCCAGAAACCGAAAATGCAGTCGATACATTTCTTCATGCGGCACGAGATCAGTGCCGAACACAATGCGGTCGGCGTATTGCAGAAAAAATTCGCGAGAGGTATATGGCTGCCGGCCTAACTCGGCTGTTCGGGCGCCGATGTCAACATAGAGATTCGGGTTGTCATCGAGCAGCCGGCCGACATACGCGAGATTCTCGCTCTTTTCTGCGAGATGAGCGCAGACGAACGTCGTGTTTGGATGACGTTTAAATATCGAATCGCGTTGCGCAAGCAATTCTTCTTTCGAAAAATGCGAGCCGTAAAAACTCCAATCGGGATGCGCGGCCAGTTCCTCGTAACGTTCATTGAAACG
>CAUJFK010000025.1 GCA_963169175.1 Acidobacteriota bacterium
ATCACGGTGGCTGGAGCATGGCAACTTGCGCTCGGCTTTTCATTCGTTGGAGAGTTGGGCGCGATCTACTTTGTACTCTTTGATCGTCGGCCCTTGATCGCGGGTGCGTTCTTCGCGCTTGCCTTTGGCAACAGGACCGAAGTTCTATTGACCGCTCCGATCTTTCTGTATCTGCTTTGGCGCGCGGAACCCGATATTGGTGCGCCGAAAATGAGCGAGGCCCGATCTGCTCAGATCTCGAGGCTGATCAAGTTCTGCATTTTGCCGTTTATTCTTGGTGCGGCAACGCTCGTGTATAATTACGTCCGTTTCGGAAGCTATACTGATTTTGGGTATGCCCGGATCCCGGGAGTTTTGAACGAGCCATGGTATGTTCACGGCATCTTTTCGCCTTACTATATGCCCCGGCAGATATGGGAGATGCTCTTTAAGGGGTGGGATATGCGCGAGCACTTTCCATTGCCCATGCCGAACGGATTTAGCAGTTCCATACTGATCGGCAGCCCTTTCCTTTTATTCGCATTCAGGGCCGGTTGGCGTGACCGGGCTGTTAAATACGCGGCGTGGGCGGCTGTGATCGTGCTTTGCCTTGTCCTGTGGATGCATGGCAACTCCGGCGGCTGGCAATTTGGATATCGATACGCGATCGTGTGCCTGCCCTGGCTTTTCGTTATCATGCTTGAAAGCGCTCCGAAGCGGCTAACCAACCTTGAGATCTCGGCCTATGTATTTTCGATAGCGGCAAATGCCTACGCGACATGGTTGTTTCACTGGACGGAGAATATAAGGCCGTGACCGGTGCAAAACGGCGAACTTGATGCTACTCGACATTTCACCACTAAAGATCTCCCGCGATTATCGGCTGCTCTTTTTTGGGCAGCTTATTTCGTTTTTTGGTTCGATGATGACGTTTATCGTCGTGCCGTGGCAGATGTATGAGTTGACGGGGTCGTCGGCGATGGTGGGTTATATCTATCTTGCCGAGTTTGTGCCGATGGTCGTGCTGGCGTTTGTCGGCGGGGCGTGGGCGGATTTTTTTGATAAACGGCGGTTGCTGCGGCTGACAGAAATGGCGCAAGGGCTTGCGTCGGCTGTCCTGTTGGTAAATTCGCTCCTGCCGGAACCTAAGATCTGGGTCTTATTCCTTTGCGTCGCGGCCCACGCGGGACTTGCGGCGATCCAGCGGCCGGCCTTCGAATCGTTCATTCAAAAGATAATCCCGCCGGAACTGATGTCGGCGGTGATGGAGCTCAATTCGATCAGGTGGAGTTTGGGAGAAATTGTCAGCCCGGCGATCGCGGGCGTCATTGCGGTCAAGCTTGGCCCGTCGATCGCATATGCATTGGACCTGGTCACGTTCGCCGGAACGCTCTACGCCGTCTATGCTATTGCCGCGGTCGCTCCGCCGGAGAATGCTGAACGGCCAAGTTGGCAAGGGATCAAGCGGGCATGGCGTTACGCATTTTCCCGGCAAGAGCTGTTGGGGACCTATTTTATAGATATTGCCGCGATGTTCTTTGCGATGCCGCAGGCGCTTTATCCGGCACTGGCGATTGTATTTGGGGCGGAGTATGTCGGGTTCTTCCCGGCGGCGATCGCGTCCGGCGCACTTGTCGCGAGCCTTACTTCCGGCTGGACAAAGAATATCCAGCGGCACGGGTTGATGGTGACCCTGGCGGCTGTAATGTGGGGCGTCGCGATCATTTTCTTTGGCCTGTCAAGCAGCATTTGGCTTGCGCTCGCGTTTCTCTTTGCCGCCGGATTCTTTGATATGATATCCGGGATCTTTCGCGGCTCGATCTGGAACCAGACCATACCCAACTATCTGCGCGGAAGGCTTGCGAGCATTGAGATGATAAGCTATCTCACAGGCCCGATGCTTGGCAGTGCCAAGATGGGAATTGTTGCGGAACGGTTTGGTGTCAAGATCGCGCTGGTGTCGGGAGGCGTGCTGTGCGTCGTGGCAGTTGCGGGAGCCGCACTATTTCTGCCAAAGTTCCTGACATACGACGGCCGCGAAGGCGTAAAGCAAAAAGAGATCGAAGAAGCGGAGCGGGCAGAGATGCTGCGGGTTTCCGAAGCAGAATTTTAGCGAAAACCAATATCAACCACAGATGGACACAGATGAACACAGATAGCGATGAGCGATGAGAAACCAATATCAACCACAGATGGACACAGATGAACACAGATGAACACAGATAGCGATGAGCGATGAGAAACCAATATCAACCACAGATAAACACAGATAGACACAGATATTCTCTCAATGTTTCTCATAACCATCTGTGTTTATCTGTGTTCATCTGTGGATGAATTTTCTTCCAGCTTTTTTCTAAGAGGTAGTATTCTATGCCAGTTGTTAAAAAACGAGAGATGGAAAATCTTGAACAAATGAGTGGTGAGGAACTGCAGGCGTTCCTTGATTCCTTGCCGGCCGGGCCGGAAACCGTCAGCCGTCTGCTGGATTTTCTCGAAGACGAACTCTACGAAACTGAGTGCAACCACAGCCTCCAGTACGCGATGCGATTTATGATGGAAAACCGGCTCGATTTTCCAAAGATCACAAGCTGGCTAAACGAGAACGGCGGCTATTGCGACTGCAAAGTGATGGAACAGATCGCACCGAAATGGCGTGCGAAGTTTGGCGATGATTAGACGATATGCAGGTTGCAAAGCTATTTCTCTTCCTGTTGGCCCTGACACCGGCCGCCTTTGCACAGAAGGCTGGGACCATGACGGTGAAGGTCTATTTTCATCCGGACAAGCTTGATCCTCAATGGGACGCTTGTACGAAGGTCCAGCCGGTAAAGCGTACGATCGCGAAAACCGCATCGGTCGCAACTGCAGCATTGAATGAGTTGCTCAAAGGCCCGACAGATGAGGAAGCGAAGGTATATTCCGGTTTCGGGCCGCCTGAAACGGACGGGATACTCAGGAGCATCAACGTAAAGAACCGCACTGCTTACGTGAATTTCACAAAACGAATGTTTGTGGAAATGGGCAACGCCACGACAAGCTGCAGCGGCGGATTCTTCTCCATGACGGATGCGACCTTGATGCAGTTTCCAACAATAAAAAAAGTAGTATATGCCGTCGAAGGCAGCACGAGCGATTTCTACGAATGGGTCCAGGTCGGCGGATGCCCGTACGGCCGTATGCATTGTGCTCGGAGCAATTTTAAATAGGTCGATTCGTTCGAACGTTTTCTACCCGAACTGGCGGCCAACATGATACAGTGAAAGCATGGAATCGGTCAGCGAACAGCTTTACGTCACGAACGATCAGTCGATACTTGGCGGCGAGCCCATTATCACGGGCACCCGGACACCTGTACGCGCGATCGTGGAGCTTTACAGAATGGGCATCTCTCCTGAAGAAATTCCCACACATTTGCCCCACCTGAAACTAGCGCAGGTGTTTGGCGCTCTTTGCTACTATAGCGACCATACGGAAGATATAAATGAGTACATTCGCGCAAACAAGATCGAAGTGGATTCGGCCCTTGCCCTAGATGAGTGAAAAGCTATTCATTGAGCTTTACCTTGATGAAGACGTAAGCATACTTATTGCTGATCTGATCCGTGCTCGCGGTTTCTCCGCAACCACCACTTTGAACGCGGGTAATCTTGCCAAACATGATCGTGCTCAGCTCGAGTTTGCGATCGAGTCAGGACGAGTCCTTCTTACTCATAATCGAGTCGATTTCGAACGATTGGCGGTGGAATTCTTCGAGCAAGGACGCGCGCACTCGGGGATCATCATCGCGGCTCGTAGGCCGCCTGTACTTATTGCCTCGCGCCTGTTAGCAATCCTCGGCTCGATGACTGCTGACGAGATGAAAGATCAAATTCGATACATTTGATCCAAGAGCGGTCGCAGATAAACTCCGGTATGTGAGCGCCTGTCCTTAGCAATCTCCTCGGGCGTTCCAACAGCAACCACTTCACCTCCGCCTACGCCGCCTTCGGGGCCGAGGTCGATAACGTAGTCGGCGGTTTTGATGACATCCAGATTGTGTTCGATCACGACCAAACTCGCGCCGCTGTCGATAAGAGCGCGGAATGCCCCAAGCAGCCTATTTATATCCTCAAAATGAAGGCCGGTCGTAGGCTCGTCGAAAATGAACAGGGTCTTTGCCTGAGTTTTTTGCGAAAGGTGTGCGGCTAGTTTCACACGCTGCGCTTCGCCGCCGCTTAAGGTAGTGGCCGACTGGCCGAGCCGAAGATAGCCAAGGCCGACCTCATCGAGCGACTTTAGCCGGTTGACAAGTTTCTTAACGTCCTTAAAAAACATTATCGCCTCGCGCACGGTCAACTGGAGCACTTCGTGAATGTTCTTTCCCTTGTATTTGATGCCCAAGACCTCATCGCGAAACCGCGTCCCGCGGCAATCATCGCAGGTCAGTTCAACATCGGCGAGGAACTGCATTTCGACCGTCACTGTACCGCTGCCCTGACAGGTCTCGCACCGGCCGCCCGGGACGTTGAACGAAAAGTGCGAGCTGTTCAATCCTTTCGTTTTCGCTCCGTTTGTCGCGGCAAATACTTCGCGGATCGCATCATACGCCTTAACGTAGGTTACAGGATTCGAACGCGGCGTCCGGCCGATCGGGGACTGATCGACAAGCACGACGTCATCTATATTTTCGATACCGCGAATCTCCTGCAACAGGCCGACGTGACCCTGCCATTCACCGCGGCGTTTTTTTATTCCGGCATAAAGCACATCGTGCACCAGCGTCGATTTTCCTGAGCCGGAAACGCCGGTTATGCAGACAAGCATTTCCAGCGGAATATCGACCGTAATATTGCGCAAGTTATGCTCGCGGGCACCGACGATCTCGATCTTTTCACCGACAGTGCGCCGCTTTGAAGGGACCTTTATCTCGGCGTCGCCGCGAAGATATCGGGCCGTCAGTGATGACGGATCCCGCAAAAGCTGTTTGAAATTTCCCTGAAAGACGACCTCGCCGCCCAACTCACCGGCAAATGGGCCAATGTCGAGAATGTGGTCGGCGGCGCGCATTGTTTCTTCATCGTGCTCGACGACGACCAGTGTATTGCCAATGTCACGCAGGTTTTCCAGGATCTTGATCAGCCGCGCGTTATCGCGCGGGTGAAGGCCGATGCTTGGTTCGTCCAGAACGTATAGCGTTCCGACAAGCAGCGAGCCAAGATTGGTAGCTAGTTGGATGCGCTGCGCTTCGCCACCCGAAAGGGTCGAGGCCATGCGGTCGAGTGTCAGGTATTCGAGTCCGACATCGACAAGAAATTTCAGCCGCCGTTCGATCTCGAGCAGTACTTTTTCGGCGATCTTTGCCCGCTCCTCGCTCATCTCCAGTTTTGCAAAGAAAGCATGTGCATCAGCGATCGACATCGCGACGATCTCGGGCAATGACCGGCCGCCAATTTTAACGTCGCGTGCGGCCTGCCGCAAACGTCCGCCGTGGCAGTCGGGACAGGTCGTATAGCCTCGGTATTTCGCCAGAAAAACACGAACGTGAAGTTTGTATTTCTTTGTCTCCAGCCATTCAAAGAAACCCGTAACGCCGCGCCATCCATCGTCGCCGCGGATAATGTTGTTCTGCTGAAAATCGTGCAGATCGGCGTAGGGCGTATTTACATCAATGCCGGCATGCGATGCGTATTTGAGCAATTCCTTTTGTGCCCAATTGTGCTGCGGACGAGTAAACGGATCGATGGCGCCGTCCTTTAGCGATCTAAGCGGGTCAGGGATCACAAGCCCAAAATCGACACCGATCGTATTTCCAAATCCCTGGCAGGTCGGGCACGCTCCGTACGGCGAATTAAAACTAAAAAGTGTCGGTTCGGGCTCGTTGTATCGCGTACCGTCGTATTTGCAGATATACGAATCAGAGTATTTCAACTGCTTTCCATCAACGGTTTCGATCATGGCTGAATGCGCTTCGCGAAAGCACGATTCTAATGAATCGACCAGCCGCTGGCGCGTATCCGGCGCGGCGGCGAGACGGTCGATGAGAACGTATGTGTCGTTGAAATCGTCGAACTTGTAGTCTTCGGGCCTGCTTAACTCGATCATTTCGCCGTTGCGAAACAAGCGTGAAAATCCCTGCTGAAGCAGGAGCAGCAGAAATGCCCCGGTGCTCAAGCTTTTCGACGCCTTTGTTTTCGATCGGCCCTTGCCTTTTGCGGCGGCCGGGCCGAGGTGTTCCTGGACGGGAAACAAGACATAGAATCGCGTTCCGGCGGCAAGGGTTTCCAAGACCTGATCGGCAGCGGATTCGGGCGAATCTTTTTTAACCTCGCGGCCGCACAAATGACAAAATGTCTGCCCGGCACGGGCAAAAAGCAGGCGGAGATAATCGTACAGTTCGGTTTGCGTAGCGACGGTCGATCGCGGATTCTTCGTCGAATTCTTTTGTCTGATCGCGATCGCCGGTGCCAGTCCCGTTATCTGGTCCACGTCTGGCTTGTCCATTCGCTCAAGGAACTGCCGGGCGTACGCCGAGAGCGATTCGACATAGCGCCTCTGGCCTTCGGCATAGATCGTATCGAAGGCAAGGCTCGATTTGCCTGAACCGGAAACACCGGTTATTACAGTTAGCTTGTTGTGCGGGAGTGAGGCCGAAATGTTCTTTAGATTGTGGACACGGGCGCCGCGTATTTCGATGCCTTCTTCTTTTTTGGGTACTGCACGCATAGGCGAAGAATCTGTGATAATAGCGAAATCTTAAGTGTACCAAATTCGTTCCGGCGGTGAAAGCCCGTTGCGGGCTTGGGCTACTATGACGAAAAAGACACGAATCACGTCGTCTTTTGCCGCATCTGAAAACGCACTTGGATCAAGCGCAGTTTCGTCGAGAATGTCGACTCTGTCGGCTGGAAGACTGAGCGGATCGGCCGATATTTGGTATATTCTCTATATCTATGAAGTCCGCTGTATTTGTCTTAATACTTTTGTGTTTTATGTCTATGTCGTGCGGTTCGGGGCCAGCGGCGAACAGCAACACGGCCGGCGGTGCGAATGCCGCGAACAACTCGGGCGAGCGGAGGACCGTTCTTGTAGAGCTATTTACCTCCGAAGGTTGTCCGAACTGTCCGCCGGCGGACAAGCAGCTTGCATTCCTTGAAACGCAGCAGCCTGTCTCAGGGGCCGATGTTATTACGCTTGGATATCACGTCGATTATTTCAACGATCGCGGTTGGAAGGACGAATATTCAGACGCAAATTACACAAAGCGGCAGCAGCTTTATGCCGCACGCCTTGGGGCGCAGAGCCTTTACACACCGCAGATGATCGTTGACGGCCAAACTCAGTTTGTCGGCAATAATGCTGCCAAGGCAAACGAGGTGATCACGCGTGCCATCTCGCTTGCAAGCCCTCAAGTTACGGCATCCTCAAATGGAAACACGGCAAATGTTTCGGTCAGCGGCCTGGGCCGTCATATGACTGGAACGGCGGTACTTGCGATCGCCGAAGATGGGCTGGTCAGCCGGCCGAATACGGGCAGCAATCGCGGCAAGACGCTCGAACACATCTCGGTCGTTAGAGGCCTTGTGCCGTTTGGTAAAGTTTCGGAGCAGGCGGGCGAATTTCAGGGAAGCGTACAGCTCCCGACAAGTCCCGCGTGGAAACAGGCAAATGTCCGCTACATAATCTATCTTCAGGAAGATATGAGCGGCCGGATCATTGCATCCGGCCGTGTAAAGCCGGCATGACCAATTACCATCGAACATCGTAGCGAGAGAAATTCTCGCGCCAAGTGTCATTTTCTTTCGCGATCAGATAGGAAATCGGGCCGTCGAACGATAGCTCGAGATCTGCCCCGCGGCGAAGGCGATAGGTCCCGCCCGTGGGCGACGCTACGGCCAGTGAGATAAATTCATCCGTCTTGCGGCAAACAACCGCGAAACGCCAGTCATGTTTCGACCGGACAAGAAGCCGGCATCCGACCGGAAAATTACCAAGGGTTTTTACAGCTTCGGCAGGTTCCACGCTTTTTGATACTTTTTGTGATCGGCCTCGGTCATCTGGACGAGATATGGATGCTTGTTCGGATCGGCCCAATTCAATATTTTTACCAGGTTGCCTCGCTCCATCGCCGTACAGCCGGCGGTTCCGGTCGATGCGTCTTTCCAAACGTGCAGAAAAATGCACGAGCCATCGCCGCGGCGGACGGGATAGGAATTATAGGCGACAAAGATCCCAAGATCGTATTCGGGTCCGACCTCAAGCATCTTTTCCGAGCTTTTCCAATCGAAGATCCCGACCTTTAGCCTATCTACGAGTTTGTTGTAGTGGGTTGAGGAAATATCATCTACGCATTCGCTGTATTCTCCAAGCATGTTGTAAGAAAGCTTGCCCCCGGCCGGTCTATCCGGCCGCCCGAACGCAAATGTTAACGGAAAGAGGCCCGCCGGTGAACGGCCGTCACCCTCGCGTTTGAAGTCGCCTGTTCCCTCAGGTGCAGAATCCCTGTCCCAGCCAAGCCCGTTTCGCCCAACCACAACCGGAAATTCATCACCGATGCTTTTCCATTTTGATCTTACGGTTTTTCGTTCAAACCGGTGGGCCATGCCTTGCAGTGCGGACGGCCCTTTGGTCGTAACGACAACTGCTTGGAGCGATTCTGCAAATGCGATCTTTACGGGCGGCGGTTGCGGTCGTTTTATCTGGCCTACAACGGCTATCGAGCAAAGGAATGCCAGGATGAGAATTGATGGTACCTTCATCAGTGGATTTGAGAAGAGGATGTCTGAAAATCTCTCAGATAGCCTTGATGTGACGTTCTCGTTCCGAAAGTCAGATTTCCTTCATCTTATTCGGTGGTTGATAACTGTTTACCACTGAATAAGATGAGAAAAATACCAAATAGGATGAACAAGAACCTACGTTCCCGGTGCGTAAATCACGGGTAATTTTCAGACACGTAATCTTGAAAACCGAATCTACTGATCCTCAAAAACCGTATCTGTGGAATTGGCCGCCCGAGCCTTGCTGATCGCATAGACTCTTAGTCCCAGCGAGATCATCACTATCGAGACGCCCATCCAGATAAAGACCCAAACGACCGATGGAATACCTGTGGCAGCGGCCATGTTCGCTGCGTCAGACTGCTCGCTGGTCGTTGCGGAGATGAAGAGCACGTTGAGCAGGTCAAATACGGCATTGCCGAGACACTGGATCGCGAGAAAAGCGAGTGCGAAATTGGTCCATTTTGGGCTCGCGTAACGAGCGATCGCGGCCAGGGCCGCCACAAGAACGATTCCTGCAATGACCGTAAATGCCTGGGTCTGGACCGAAACGTTGGCGAAGAAGTTGAGGACCGGTGCGATGATCCCAAATACGACCGTCACTACCGCTACAAACCCAGCTGACGCGAATAGCGCCGCCCGCGACGAATAGCCATAACGCATCCACACCAGCAAGGCCGCTCCGAATGTGGTCGTGCCGATATATCCGGCGCTTGAGATCAGAAGCTGTGAGAACCAGCCTGAGCTTTGCGACCACACAACACCGCTGCCATCGGAGGCAACGGAGAGGCTCTGGACCGTGTTCCCCGTAATGAGCGTTGCAAGCACATGCGACCCTTCGTGGATGAAAGTGGCAAAAAGCCGGATGGGATAAGCTAAATACCCGATCAGCGGGATATAACCCGACAGAAGCCAAAGTCCAACGCTTAGAACAGTTGCGACCAGCAATAGATAGATCTGCGGACGTGCATCTTCGGCGACTTTGTATTTCATATAGCTATTTTGCTCCCATCGGGCTCCTGCTAATCAATTACGTTCTATTTTACCCCAAAGTTCGCCTTTGCGAAAGAAAAATCAGGCCGGAGGTTGCCTGACTCCATCAATCTTCTCTGACGTAGTCCGCCTTTCCGCCGGTTTTCGATTCAAGTCTTATCTCGCTGATCTCGATGTTTTTTTGGACGGCCTTGCACATATCGTAAATGGTCAGTGCGGCGACGGTAACCGCTGTCAATGCCTCCATCTCAACACCGGTTTGCGAGGTGGTTTTCGCCGTGGCTTCGAGACGCACGCCGTACTCAGTGATCTCCGCCGTCACGACCGCTTTTGAAAGATTGATCTGATCGCAAAGCGGGATCAACTCCGGTGTTTTCTTTGCCGCCATGATGCCGGCAATTCGTGCAATTTCAAGCGGATCGCCTTTTGGCGTTGCCCGATCACGGATCGCCGCGATCGTCTCAGGCTTTAGCAGGACCTTGCCCGAAGCAACTGCCGTCCGCGACGAGGTCGGTTTATCGCCGACGTCAACCATCCTGACCCGGCCCGATTCGTCGTAATGTGAAAGCTCAGTCATGTCTAAAAAGACTATCTGAAAACCGGCAGAAACACGACCGGTAGGGAGTGTGCCTTGTGAGATTTTCGATTTTGGATTCGGATTTGTCAGAAGAAGGCAGAAACACGACCGGTAGGGAGTGTGCCTTGTGAGATTGTGGATTTCCGATTTCCGATTTCGGGTTTGTCAGAAGAAGGCGGAAACACGACCGGTAGGGAGTGTGCCCTATCGGATTTTGGATTTTGGATTTCCGATTTTGGATTTGCAGTGACCGTGAACTCCTAGTATCTAAGCAGGAAACTTATCTTCACGGTCTCGCCCGCCTCCACCGCCTCACCGGCCGGCACAAAAACCAATGCGTCCGTGGCGGCAAAGCCGACAAAGTCCGACGAACCAAACCAGCGGATTGGCGTGGCCACCAACCGGCCATCTGCGTCGGTCGAAAGAGAGGCGGGAAGATATGATGAGCGCTCTCTTGTCCCTTTCATACGAGCACCAACAACCGCTGTTCCGTCTTTCAGGAATGGATTTGCGATGCCCTGCATTCGCCCGATCAGCCGCCGGACGAACAGATGAAATGTCACAGCCGCCGAAACCGGATTACCCGGCAAGCCAAAGACAAACGCCTTTTTCAGCTTTCCAAAAACCGTCGGCTTGCCCGGTTTTAAAGCTACTTTGCCGAAGAATATCTCAGCACCAAGCTGCTCAAGTGCGAGTTTGGTCAGATCATATTTGCCAACCGAAACGCCGCCGGTCGTTATCAGAATGTCGGAACTTTTGACCGCATTTGAGATTTGAGATCTCAGATCTGAAATATCATCGCCGACGATCGGGAAGACGGTCGGATCGGCCCCGGCCCGGCGGCAGAGAGCTGTGAGCATTAACGAATTCGAATTTCGTATCTGATCCTGCTTTGGCTTTTTGTTGATCTCGACGATCTCGGAGCCGGTCGAAACGATGGCCACGCGCGGGCGTTTTGAGACCTTTAGTTTTGCGTATCCAAAAGCGGCGGGCAGCGAAATGTTTCCTGGATCTATCATCGATCCCTGTTTTAAAACGACCCGGCCTTTGCGAACCTCGTCACCTTTCGCGATGATGAAGCGGCCTTTTGATGTCGGTTCGGTAAGTGTCACGAAGCCGTCAACCTCGCTCGAAAGTTCGATCTTCTGAACGGCGTCGGCGCCTTTTGGGACCGGAGCACCGGTCATTATGCGCACGGCTTCGCCACTTATCAATGTCTTATGCCAACCGCGTCCCGCCGCGGATTCACCGACGATCTGAAGCTTAACTGGCGCGTTTTTTGTGTCATCCGCCTTTACCGCATAACCGTCCATCTGCGAGCGGTCGAATGGCGGCAGATCGGTGTCAGCGACAATATTTTCGGCAAGGACGCGGCCGGTAGCATCCGCAATGTCTATGCGTTCTGTGCCAAGAATCGTTGTTTCGCGATCAATGATGCGAATCGCTTTTGAAATTTGGATCATTTAGATAGTTGATCGGTTCATTCGCTCAGGTCCAGAGCGGCACACTCCCTACCGGTCGCGTTTCTGCCTTTCTCGTTCTCTGCGCCTCAGCGTCTTTGCGTTAAATAAAATCGGAAATCGAAAATCGGAAATCCAAAATCCGACAGGGCACACTCCCTACCGGTCGTGTTTCTGCCTTCTTCTGACAAAGCCGAAATCCAAAATCGAAAATCCAATATCTCACAAGGCACACTCCCTACCGGTCGTGTTTGTTTCTGCCTATCGAATCAGATAAAATTCAGTCTGCCGCGGACGGAAAAATTTGTAGCCGGTTTCGGTCATGTGAGCGTCGTCTTCGGCCATGATAGTTACGCGCTGGTTGTTCCATTCGGGCACGTTGGTCGCGGTGTTGAGCTCTATCGATTCATATGAACCGGGCAATATTTTATTCCCACCGCCGCCGACCAGTCCGCGAAAATCTATCGAAGGCCCAAGGCCGTGGCCATGCGTGCCGATCGGGTGCGAATAGATCTGGCAATTGATATTCTGCTTTTTGCATTCCACCATCGCGGCATCGTAAACATCGGCTCCTGTCATTCCGGCACGGGCGATCTTTAGAATAATATCCTGCAAGCGGTTTGTATTTTTCAACGCCGCTTTTAATCCGGCAGGAGCATCCTTTTCACCCGGTTTCAATACATACGCGTGCTTCTGCCAATCGGTCGAAAGGCCCATGTAATTCAAACCGAAATCGACGTGGATAAGATCGCCGGGCATAATGATATCCGACTCGCTCGCCGTGCTCAAAAACTGGCTTGTCATGCCCGTCTCGACCGCCTTTCGCTGGATGCGGATATCCGGCTGAAACCACGTATCGACGCCGATGTCATTTAACTGCTGCAGCATCCACCATCGAACATCGCCTGCTGTCGTGTTGCCCGGTTTAATGACCTCGTTCGAAAACGCCCGCCGCGTGATGACATCGGTCGCGAGCACGGCCGTGCGATAATGTTCAAGCTCTTCGGGCAGTCGTGTATCAAAAAATTCCGTCAGCAGATCAGCCGCCGAGACGAATTTCTTTTCGTTCTCCGCTCCAAGTGCTTCTACCAAAAATCTGTAGCCGTCATAGGTCAGCCCGCTCTGCTGCCCGCGCGTTCCGCCAATGTTCAAAGCAATGGTTTTGGGATTTCGTCCATCGACCAATTTCCTCAATTCCTCGCCAAACTTATCACGCGCCGGAAGCACCATTCGATAATGGTCTTTCAATCGCTCCTCGGCATACCGCACCAACGCCACACGCTCGATCCGCTCGCCCTGATCAATAAAAACAAACACATCCCGCCGCCCCACGATCGGCACCATCGGCGTAATATGCGGCGTCACCGGATCGCCATGAAACTCCTCATTCACCACAATCCACATCTCAACCCCATGCCGCTTCATCATCGGCAAGAGCAGGGAACCAAGCCGCTTCTTCAACGAAACCTCCCGAACCTCAGCCTGCTCGCGTTGACCAAGCAGCTTCGGCATCGGCGGAATCGATTTGTCAGTGCGGTTTTGGGCCGTGCCCCCATAATATAGGAAGACGATCGCTAAGAGCGTCATGGACAATTTCGATTGCATAACATTTCTATGGGAATTTAACGGCAGTATAGTAACACTAATGACCTACTTGTTGCCTCATTAAAGAAACTTGACGAAATGATATTCGTTGCCTCATGTAAGAATCTTGATGAACGTGAGTTTTGCTTTGGGCGTTAGGTTGGAGTAATGCTTGAAGCGTGGTCATAATTTTAGTGACCGGCGAAGCGGAGGCGGGCGAGGCTGGCGAGCAACCCACCGAGGAATAGCTGGTTGGGAACTCATCGATAAGATGAACCGAAGGGCCGCTCGATGGGGCGGCCTTTCGGGTCACGGGTTCTTGGTAATATCGATAGATTCCCATTATGCCTCAAAAAACGCTGGCTGTAGAAATATTCAACTCTGGTTTACCCGAGGAGCTTTCGGATAAAGCTGATCATGGCGATGACAGTTACATCCCAAATCATTCATCCGCAAATAACCTGTAAATGCCCGGTCGCACGGACCTCGCTACCTGCCACCGCATAGTCCCCCAACGTCGTCGGAAACGCCCGCGATCTATTCACTCGATATACCCCCATCATCGCTCGCTTCGACTTATACCCCATTTACGCTTAAAGTTGATAAAGAGGTTTGACACAGCCTCGTAAGCAAGGGCTTAACATCCAGCTTGAGCATTTTGGATTACAGGTTGGAGCATCTTCGGTTATTTATCATTCAAATAGAGCATTAAGCCTTGCTCACGGGAGGGCTACTGCAAACGAGATAACAACACGACAGATCTCAGTTTTGGAGAACAAATGAAAAGCAACATATTCAAACGCAATCTATTTCGCACAGCGGCCGGCATTGTGCTTGGCCTTACTTTTTGTTTTGGCATTGCCAGCGGACAGACGACGCCGCAGACGCATGACGAGTTCGTTCAGGCCGGCAAGGAAGCGGCATCAAAGGGCGATTTTAAGACCGCCGCAAATTGGTATTCAAAGGCTATCGACGTGCAGCCGGACGATTACGACATCATCTTTGCCCGTGCGGCTTGTTATGGAGTTTTGCGGAAACATGACGAGGCGATCAAGGATCTAAATACGATCCTAAAGGCAAAACCGGACGCGATCAGGGCTCTCCGTTTTCGCGGCCAGGTTTACAACGGTAAGAATGACTGGAAAAAAGGATTTAAGGACGCCGACGCACTTTTGAAACTTGAACCGAACGATGCAGATGGATACCAGATCCGTGGTTTGGCCCAGGCAGGAATGAAAAAGTATGCCGAGGCCGAGGCCGATCTCGGAAACGCCATCCGCCTCGCACCTAAAAACCACATGAACTATACTGTCCGCTCGGCCATCTACACCGAACAAGGCAAAGCCGCCCAAGCACAGGCCGA
>CAUJFK010000026.1 GCA_963169175.1 Acidobacteriota bacterium
GTGATGCTGGCAACCGGACTGATCGTCGGCTACAGCTATGTGATGGAAGCGTATTTCGGATGGTACAGCGCCAGCCAGTACGAATACTTCATGATCACAAATCGAATATGGAACGGCCCGTACTGGTATATGTACTGGCTCTTGATATTCTGCAATGTGATCGCGATCCAGTCGTTGTGGTTCAAGTATTTCCGCGAGAGCCCGTTCTGGCTGTTCATCATTTCGATAATCGTCAGCATCGGCATGTGGCTCGAACGGTTTGTGATCATCGTAACGAGTTTGCAGCGGGATTTTCTGCCCTCGTCGTGGGCGATGTACGCACCATCCCTTTGGGACTGGTCACTGTACGTCGGTACAGTTGGATTTTTCTTTACGCTCGTCTTTCTCTTTGTGCGGTTCCTGCCGGTCATCTCGATATTCGAGGTACGTACCCTGCTTCCGGGAGCTACGGTTCACGGGCATCAGCAGGATTTCGAAGAGAATGTTGTCGAGATCGAATATACGTGGGAGAGGACGGACGAGCCGAACAAATAGGTGCGTTGAGGCAGGTAGGGCCTGACGCGACAGTCTGACAGCCTGTCGTACACATTATGGACAGCAATCTACACGGATTAATGGCGGAATTTGATACGCCGACCGCCCTTGTGGACGCCGCGACCAAGGTTCGTCTTGACGGCTATACAAAGTCGGACGCATTCTCACCGTTTCCGCTGCACGAGATAGACGAAGCTCTGGGGATCCGCCGAAGTATCCTGCCGTTCCTGGTCTTTTGCGGGGCCATTATCGGTATGCTCAGCGGGTTGGCCCTCCAGGTGTTCATCCATTACATTGATTATCCGCTGAATATCGGCGGCCGGCCGTACTTGAGTTGGCCTTCGTTTATCCCGCCGGCTTATGAGCTGACCATCCTCTTTGGAGGATTCACAGCGGTTTTTGGAATGCTGTTTTTGAACGGTTTACCGCGTCCTTATCACCCGGTTTTTAACGTTCCGCGTTTTGCTCTGGCGTCGCGGGAAAAGTTCTTCCTTCTGATCGAGAGCGCTGATCCGAAATATAATTACGATGAGACGACGAGTTTCATGCGAAGCCTTGGGCCGCAGGAGGTGTTCGATGTACCTGAATAAGTTGCGGGCACAAGATCTAAAGTCCATTGTCGGCCGCCGATCGGCTTTCTGCCTTTTGATGGCCGTGAGCTGCCTGTTCGCCGCCGGATGCGGTGTCCGCTTTGATATGCAGGACCAGCCGCGATATGAGGTGTATAGAGAAAGCGACTTTTTCGATGATCACAGCTCGTCTCGTGATTATCCGGAAGGCACCGTCGCCCGCGGACTGTTGAAAGAAAACAAGGCATTTTATACCGGAAAGATCGATAACCCGAATCCGAACGCCCCGGTCGAGTCAACGGTCAATGCCCAGGGAAACACTATCGTTACGACTTTCCCCAACATGATCGACGAATTCCCGATCCCTGTGACCAAGGAACTGATCGACCGTGGGCAGGAACGCTATAACATCTACTGCATCGTTTGCCACGGAGCGACAGGCAATGGCGACGGGATGATCGTACGCCGCGGATTTCCTGCTCCGCCGACATACCACGACGACCGGCTTCGAAACGCGCCGGTAGGGCATTTCTTCGATGTAATGACCAACGGCTTTGGCAAAATGAACAGCTATGCGGCGCAGGTGCAGCCGGCGGATCGTTGGGCGATCGTTGCTTATATCCGTGCTTTGCAGGTGAGCCAGAACCCTGACGAGATCTCAAAGATGAACGCTAGCCCGGCCGCGAATACGGCGGCACCAAAAGGAGCACCGGCGGCCACGCCCGGAGGTGGACATTAATGGCTGATACCGGAAACTTTCAGGCACCCGCCGACCTTAACCGATGGCGAACGGTAGCGCTCGGCGTGGGCGGCATTGCTCTTATCATTTGGGCGATCGGGACGTATCTGAGCCCGGAACAGGGACTGCGCTCGTGGCTTCTCGGCTTTGTACTGTGGGGCGGGATCGGCATCGGCTGTCTCGGTGTACTGCTTCTCGGGTACCTGACGGGCGGAGCATGGGCCGTCGTCACCCGCCGCGCGGCCGAAGCTGGTACACGAACGCTCCCGGTCATCTTTATCATGTTCCTGCCGCTGGCATTTGGGGTCAAGCAGCTTTATGAATGGACGCACATTCCGGCGACCGAGCATATCATGCAGCATCGCGGCTGGTTCATGACCGCGGAAAGTTGGGTATTGCGTTCGGCGATCTACTTTGTGTTCTTTGCTGTGATCGTGTACCTCATGAACAAGTGGGGCAAGGAACAGGATAAGGCCAGTAATTACGAAGAAGCCGAGAAATACCTGGGACGCGCGACAGCGTTTTCGGGCCCGGCGCTGGTTGTTTATTCGCTCCTCGTCACATTTGCGTCCGTGGACTGGGCGATGACGCTGGATCCGCACTATTTTTCAACGATCTGGGGGCTTTTGTTCGTCGCTGGGTGGGCATTGAGCGCTTTCTGCTTTTTGGTGGCCGTGCTCGCCTACCTTTCGGACAAGGCACCGATGGACCGCGTACTCGGACGGCGGCATTTTCATGACCTTGGCAAACTTATCCTGGCCCTGGTGATGATCTGGGCCTATTTCAATTTCTCACAGTTCCTGATCATCTGGTCGGGCAACATTCCCGAAGAAACGGTTTGGTTCCAGGCGCGGATGTATCACGGCTGGGGCTATGTCGCATGGGCACTTATCTTGTTCCATTTTGCGGCCCCGTTCCTGATACTGCTGCTCCAGGACCTGAAACGCCGTGCCAAGACGCTGGCGAAGGTTGCCGTCTTTATTCTCGTCATGCGATGGCTGGATATGTTGTGGCTTATCAGCCCAACGCCCCGCATTTCGACGCACGGGGCAACACTTGGATTTGTGGACAGCTTCAGCTGGATGGATATCGTCGCCCCGATCGCTGTTGGCGGTATCTGGCTATGGTATTTTGCGACCCAATTGATGAAACGCCCGCTTGTGCCGGTGATGGACCCGTTCCTTGAAAAGGCCGTCGAGCACGGGCATGGACACTGAGGACCTTGGATCTTAGATCTGCGATCCCGGACTGTCATTCGGTCAGCGAGATCGCACATCGCAAATTGAATTATGAGCTCAGCAAAACACGAAAAGAGCTTTGTCGATTTTGAGAAAGGCTATGAGCAGAACCTTATCGGCCTGAAGGGGATCATTTACTTCGGCGTTGGACTTCTTTTGCTTATTGTCATCACGTTTGGCCTGATGTGGGCCTTGCTCGGCGTTCTTGAACAGGACGCTCAGGAGACCAAGGGCTTTACGAACCCGATGCGTGCCCAGATGAAGGATAAAGATAAACTTCCGCCCGAACCGAGGCTCCAGGCCGCTCCGGGGTTTGGCGTTGATACCGAGACCGGAAGGATCAACCTCGAATTGAAGGCACCGCAGGCGGAATACTGGGAATTGCGTAAGGCCTGGGACAAGATACTTGCAGAAGGTATCAAGGACCCGAAATCGGGAACGATTGTTGCCATGCCGGTCGATAAGGCAAAGGAACTGCTGCTTCAGCGTGCACCCAAGGCGAAGTCTGGCCCCGAGGCCGAAGGGATGCTGCAGAAATCGAAAATGTATGTTAGCGACGCAAGTGCGGGGCGTGTCGCGGATCTGCAACGGCGTTAAGGCCGGAATCAGGAAGGGAGTGTTATGAAAAGTAGATCAGCACGAAGAGTGTTACCAGGGCTGTCGATCTTGGCGGCCGTGCTGATGCTGGTACTAACAGAAGGGGCCTATTCGCAAAAGGTAGAGCATTTTAACTCGCCGCTTTATGCCCCGAAAACATACGATCCATCGCAGTCTGAGACCAAGGGCCTGCCGGAGGTCCTGCAGGAAGTTGGGATCGAACAGAAACTTGGCGAACAGCTTCCGCTGGATGCTGAGTTCAAGGACGAAAGCGGCAATACGGTCAAGCTAGGAGAGTTCTTTAATAAAGGAAAGCCGGTCGTCGTCGCGTTTGTTTATTATGAGTGCCCGATGCTGTGCAATGAGGTGCTCAACGGCCTCACCGGCTCGCTAAAAGGCATCTCGCTTGACGCCGGCAAAGATTTTGACGTCGTGGCGATCAGCTTCGACGCACGCGAGAACGAAAAGCCCGATCTTGCAAAGAACAAGAAAGAGAACTACATGGCCCGTTATGGCCGGCCCGGGACCGAAAGCGGATGGCATTTTCTGACCGGGACCGAAGGCTCGATCGACGCGGCAACAAAAGCGGCGGGATTCGGATTCAAGTGGGACGAGAAGAGTAACCAGTTTGCCCACGCCGGTGCGGTGATGGTCGTGACGCCCGACGGGCGAATGTCGCGGTATCTCTACGGCATCGACTATTCGCCAAGAGACTTAAAGTTCGGGATCATGGAATCGGGCGAGAACAAGGTGGGGAACGCCGCCGAGCAGTTGCTCCTGTACTGCTACCATTACGACCCGGCAACCGGCAAATACGGCCTTGCTGTTCTTAGAGTGATGAGGGTCTTTGCCGTCCTTACCCTTATCGGCATGGCTGCGATGGGGCTGGTGTTTTGGAGAAGGAATAAGAAAGTTTCGAGTTCCTAGTTTTGAGTACTGAGTTAAAAGGTTGGCTGGCTCGGGGCCTTGAACTCGAAACTCGGAATTATTTGAGAGTATGCAAACCAATTCGTGGGTGCCAATTTTTCCGGATCAGGCTTCGACCTTTGCATGGCAGGTTGACTATCTATATTACTACCTGCTTGTCGTCAGCCTTGTTTTTTCCATCCCGCTTCTCGTGGCC
>CAUJFK010000027.1 GCA_963169175.1 Acidobacteriota bacterium
GCTGAATCGCGTTGTAACAAAACTCCATGGCGACAAGAGGGAAGTTTATATTAAAGGTATTGATGAGCTTCAATTGAAGCTGAGCGATACCTTCATCGAGTTCTGCAACACTAGTTTTCAGGTACATCTTCAGGTTGGAGCGCGTGAGTTCTCGCGGCACTATAATTGGGCGCAGGCAATTGCCGGCCCTGTTTTGGCCCCGGCGGTGAACTCCCCTATCCTGCTCAACCAGCGGCTTTGGCACGAATCCCGCTTAGCCCTATTCCAACATGCTATAGACACCAGATCGCCTATACACCGGCGGCGGGCCCAAACGCCTCGTGTAAATTTCGGGGATGCCTGGATCGGCGAGAATGTTCTTGAAATGCTCCATGATGATGCGGTCCGATTCCGTATTCTGCTTACACAATTGAACGAAGAAGATTCGCTCAAGGTGGTCGAGGCGGAAGGCATTCCACAGCTTTTCGCATGGCGCCTTCACAACGGTACTGTCTGGCGGTGGAACCGGGCCTGCTATGGCATTGTAAACGGAAAGCCAGGACTTCGGATCGAGGCCCGTTTTCTTCCATCCGGGCCATCGGTAGCTGATGAGATCGCAAATGCCGCCCTTTTCCTAGGATTGATGGCCGCACTTCCTGAAGAATTTGGTGATGTTGCCAAGCTAATGCCATTTGAGATGGCAAAGAACAATTTCTTTAACGCGGCACGATATGGGATAAATTCCCAGACCGTTTGGATAGACGGGGCCAGCCGCCGCGCGGGCCGCCTTGTACTGGAGGAATTGCTTCCGAGAGCACGTCGAGGGCTGGCATCGGCCGGAATCGATCGGGCTGATATAGACAGGTTTCTGGGGATAATTGAGAAACGAGTACACGCAGAGAAAACGGGATCGCAGTGGATGCTGGACTCCATCGCCCGAATGGATCGCAGCGCAAAGCCCAACGTAAAGATGAGGAGCCTAACGGCGGCAATGAAGGCGAATCAGGAAAAAGGGATCCCGCTCCACGAGTGGGAACTCGCGGATATTCCGCCGCATTCGGATTGGATCGATAACTATGCGACAGTCGAGCAGTTCATGAGTACGGACCTGTTTACGGTTCGGCCTGAGGATATTATTGATCTTGCGGCCAGCCTTATGCACTGGAAGCATATTCGCCACGTGCCGGTCGAGAATGACGGCGGTGAGTTGGTCGGGCTGCTCTCACATCGAGATCTGCTCGAACTCCTATCGGTTGACCGGATCGGACGGAGTGAGACGATCGCAGTTCGCGACGTTATGGGAACAAACCCGATAACCGTTCCGCCTGAAGCGTCGGCGGTCGAAGCTCTTAGGCTAATGCGCGACCATGGGATCGGATGTTTGCCTGTCGTAAGCGGGAATCTACTGGTCGGACTGATCACCGCACATGACTTTCTTACCGTATCAACCCGGCTTTTTGAGGAAAAGTTGGCCGAGTATTTTCACCGAGATCGGCCCGCTGGCAAATCGGTGCGCGCCCACGACGCGAAGTCAGCCAAGGTTTCTGCCAAGGAGGGCTGAAGCGTGGGACATATCAGAATACATATTGCGAGCGTATCTCGACTGGCGGCGTTCCAAAGAACGGCTTGGGCCGAGACCGAGTATGCTCTTTGGATCCTATTGCGACGACCGATCTTAGACTAGGTCTTTTGCTTAGACCGAGGGTATACCCAATGTCACAAGAACAACTATTCATTGGCGCGGCAGGAACACATCTGCTCGAAGCGGACGGCAAAAAACGCCAAAAGAAGCGGCCCCACACGGACATCCCCACACAAATCGACTGTAACCACTGTTGCTGGCGAACAGATCAATACTACTGCAGTCTTCCGGACGAAGTCCTGGGTGATCTGCAGGCACGCAAGATTACACGTACGTATTCAAAAGGGACCATCCTCTATTTGGAAGGCGAACTGGCTGAGGGTATTTTCATCTTGTGTTCGGGTCGGGTCAAGCTTTCTGCCTACTCCGAAAACGGCAGATCGCTAATACTTCGGATCGCCGAACCGGGCCAGCTGTTGGGCGTGAGCGCGGTCGCCGTGGGCATTCCCTATGAGGCCACGGCGGAGGTTATCACCGATTGCCAAGTAAATTTTGTCAAGGCCAACGACTTCCTCATCTTTCTGGACAGTCATAGTACTGCTGCCCTGAAAGCGATCCGCGAGCTAAGCCTGACATACCGTCGAGCCAATTCTCAAGCCTGCTCACTGGGCCTGTCTTCAACCGTAAGCGACAAACTAGCCAAACTTCTGATCGAATGGTATGACCGATCCGGGGCAAACGGTTCGGGTGCTCATATTCCTATGAGCCATACACACGAGGAGATCGCCGAGATGATCGGTACAACACGTGAAACTATCACGCGGATCCTAAAGATCTTCAGATTGCAGGAACTTATCGCGATCGAGAAAGCTGAACTCTTTATTCCCGACCGCAAGAGGCTTGCCACTGTGATCGGGACGCGCCCGGGTCGAAGATGACCGATGTCTACATTTTGAATCTCGAAGTGATTTTCGATGGATCCTAGCCTACATGTTTCCATAGACTCGCTTTTCATCATTTTTCCGAACTAACTTGATGTTCCCGGTCCGCGCTTGGGGCTAGGCCGAATCTGCTCTCACCCAGCGTGACACAGAGAGAGCTGGATGTTGTTGAGTCTTGCCTGAATGGGCGTGTGTCTTACAGTGATGGCATGCGGTTCGTGTATCGAGTTCGGGATGCAGAATAACGTTCAGGGTAGTGATGCGTATCACTGAACACGATTCAAAATCATACTAGGCTGACGATGATGGAACAATTCTATCGAGTTGAAGCTTAGGGGCGTGGCCGGCATTGAGAAACTCCCGGTACAAAAATGTACCGTTGGGTCAGTTCATCGAACGGGAGTTCGCTGGGTCACGTCAAATTATCAGATCTGATCAGTAAGGCCGGGAGGCTCAATATGTTAAATCAGCATTCTATAAAACTGGCATTACTTGGTGGTTTCTTCGTTGTTTCGGCAGCGTGGCTGATGGCCGGGCCGGTTCTGACCACAACCGGCAATATCGGCAGCAGCGATCTCATAGTTCCTAGTGTCGAAGCAACCCCCGATGAACGTTACGTTGGAAGCGAGACATGCGCTGGATGCCACGAAACACAAGCGAAAAAAGTTGGGAATACAAAACACGGCCAGCTACATACACTTTCGGCATGGAAAGGCAAGGTTGTCGGATGTGAGACCTGTCATGGCCCCGGAAAGGAACATGTTGAAGGCGGCGGCGATAAAAGCAAGATATTTTCCTTTCAAAACGTCGATGCTAAGACTGCTTCCGAGACGTGCCTGGCATGCCACGCAGGAAAAGAGGCACATAACAATTTTCGCCGTGGCGACCATTGGCGAAACAATATTGGCTGCATACAGTGTCATTCAGGACATGGTTCAGATTCGGTTATTTCAACCGGAGCTAAGGGTGTAGAAACGCCGTTGCTCCATAGATCAAATCAACGGCTGCGGGCAATGCTCCGGTCGGGAGAAACACAGCTGTGCATGTCATGTCATAACGAGGTGAAAGCCCAGTTCAGCAAACCCTTCAGGCACAAAGTGCTTGAAGGAGCAATGAATTGCAGCGACTGTCACAACCCGCATGGCGGCTTTGAATCAAAGCAGACCAAGCTGGCGGTCGGGACCGATGCGGCCTGCATCAAATGCCACACTGACAAGCAGGGCCCTTTCGCGTTCGAACATGGGCCGCTGAAGCTGGAAGGCTGTACGTCGTGTCACACGCCGCACGGCTCGTCGAACCCGAAGATGCTAAAGAGGGCACAGGTCCGGCAGCTTTGTTTCGAATGTCATACAGGTATAACTGAGGAGCTGACGCCTGGAGCCCCGAGTCTTCATAACCAGGCCCAAGTGCGTTACCAGCAGTGTACCGTTTGCCATTCCGCGATCCACGGGTCGAACTCAAGTCGATATTTCTTCAGATAGGCACCCGGAGGGAACATGTGCACACATACAAAAACATCCACAAAACATTTTTGGGCCGGTCTGTTCTTAGGGACATTTTTGGCGTTTCCGATTATGCTGCATTCCCAAACGGCGTCATCCTCGCCTCCGAGCAATGGCGACAACGGATATGAGGTGAACTCTAGCGTAGAACTTGGCGTCAGAGGCCTGGACGTGAATGGCGACCATCAGAAATTTAGAAGTGATCTAAACTATAGCGCCGGATTTAAGCTCTTCAATTCAAGCGTGCTTATTAAGGACAAAAGTGAGCGGATCAAGCCATTTGATGAGGCCCTTATCCAGGCGGACGGGTGGGGTTCCGAACCTGTAAGCTCGTTCCGAATGAATCTTGACCGGACCGGGGCCTACAAGTTTGACGCTGCGATCAGGCGCGTCAAATATTTCAATGACCTTAAGAACTATGCTGTAGCCTGGTCGCGGCTTATCCCGAACCGGTCTGAGCATCGCGCGAATACCGAGCACCACTTCGGTGACCTTGACCTTACGATCTTTCCCGAACGAGACGATCTTCGGCTGCGCTTGGGCTATTCGTTCAATAACAGCGATGGGCCCGGGGCATATACGATCCGTTTCCCGGCATTTTCGGGGCCGGGCCTCTCGCTAAGGGGAGATGAGTTTGAGGTAAATTCAGTCTTTAAGTTAAGGTCAGATGACTTCAGGGCCGGTGTCGAAGGAAAGCTCTTCGGATTCAATTTCGGCCTCAATTTCGGCCACCGGCAATTTCGCGACAATACGCGGTTCTTCATAGACACGTTCAACCTGGGCAATGATCCTGGAGCGACCAACGCTACGGTAAACAGCTACACGCGAGGCTACCCAACAAAGGGGACAACCGATTTTATTCACGGGTACTTCCAGAGGACGTTTGACCGCATTTTTGACATGACTGGCCGGCTCATCTATTCGGAGACAAATTCAAAGTTCCTTGAGGAAGACCGAGGTGTTGGTACGAGCAGCCAGTCCGGTGCGGCGTACCCTCGTGTGCTGATCGACCTGGACCAGGTACGGGTCGACGGCGATGCTCGGCGCCCTCAAACTCGCGGTGACCTCGGCGTCACTTATCGCGTTACAGATTCGTTTAGGATCTCAAATACATTCACGTTCGATCAGTTCAATGTTGGCGGTGGAAATCGTTTTTTTGAATATATTATCAGCCGGACCACCGCTGGCGGAACGCGACCCGATGCCGCTTCTAACACTTCATCCTGGAGGGCAGCGGCATATAGACGCTTCAGCAACGCTATTGAAGCTGACTATCAGGCCTCCAGATGGTTTGGGTTCCATTTCGGCTATCGAATCACTCAACGAAAAGTTCACATCCACGCTCTTGATCTCAATCTCATTACGGGAGCGACAACACTGACCGATGACGAGGAATTCGACAACACGACCAACACAATATTTGCCGGCGTGAGGATAAAGCCGCGAAGCAATTGGTCGATATACGTGGACGCTGACCGCGGACAGGCGGATAGCGTGTTTACGCGGCTTGCAAACAACGACTTTTTCAATTTTCGGGTTCGGAGCATCGCAAAGGTGAGGGATTTTTCCTTGAACCTGTCGGCGGCGACCCGTGATAATGACAGCCCCGGCGTTACCAGCCCAACCAGCGGGGCCCCCAATGTTGAGGCGATAGCGAACTCTAAGATCCGTTTCTTTTCAGGAAGTATTGATTGGGCACCTCGGCCGGACCTCGCCTTCAGCGGTGGCTATACCTATAACTACCAGAACAGCGCGGTCGATATCGTGGTACCGGTCGGAAGTCCCATTGTCCCCTCCACACAGTTCCGTCTGGGAAGAAGTGAATATTTTGTTCGCGACAGCTTTTTCTTCTTCGACCTGACTATCCGGCCAGTCAAACGCGTGACGTTTTACGCAAGCTACCGGTTGAGTGATGACCAAGGCCAAGGAGACCGGATGGTCACAAGGCCAGAGGATATGATCTCATCCTATCCGCTGCGGTTCCATATGCCGGAAGCTAGGCTTTCATTCCGGATAACCCGTAATGTCGATGCGAATTTAGGGTACCAATACTACGCGTATCGCGAAACGCCCTTGTTTATTCCATTCAATCCGACGACTGTATTTCAAGCCCAGAACTATACGGCGAATGTGGCGTATGCTTCGGTCAAGGTCTATTTCGGGCGATCGGCGGACCGCTAACAGCGATAGTCTTGCGGCGATTGTAACAAAGGACCCGGGGGAAAGCGGCGACGCTCTCGGGTCCATTGTTACGGCGAAGGAGGAGCTTGATCTCTTTCTATCTGGAAACAGGGCCTATCTCGGATGGCATTCAGCGCATTGAAATCGTGATATGTCGCCGAGGTTTATTGGATGTACGAAAGGCCTATCCGGTTGATGACATGAGCTGCACTGACGGTTCGCAAGGCCTCCAAGGTCAACTGGGTGTATGAACGACCCGATCTGCATATTCATCTCAGGTCTCGCCGCTGAGTCATATAGCGTTGTGTGGCACAGATTACAATCGTTCCTTATCATCTTGCCGGAACTGCTGAAGTGCTCTCCATCGTGACAGCGAAAACATCCCGCTGAATTCATGTGGCCCGCATTATTCGGGTGCGATCTCCAGTTGGTCTTCATTTCTGGAAAATTGTAGGTCTGAAAAATGCGTTGCAGTTCAGTTACGGCCGCAATGATCGAATCCTGCTTTTGTGAGTAAACGTCTGGATAGCCCGTTTGATAAAAACCGCGGAGGCCGGATTCTATAGCGCTCACTGCTGCCGGTGTGGTGTCGTATTCGCCGCTGAGCAACTCTACTGCCTGCTTCTTTAGATAAGGAAGGGAAACATCCAATTTATTGGCCGAAAGGGCTTGATCGATGGCCATATCCGGCGGCAAATAAACATGTGCCGGCCTATTGTGACAATCTACGCAGTCCATCTTTCTAGGCTTGGCGGAGGCGATCGTCTCATTCGAGAGCGGATTCCGCCGGTCGGAATATTCGGTGATGCTGCCGTACATGTCCTTGATCCTGACCCAGGGAATCTCCTGCCTTCGTGCATCAGTGGCAATATAGCTGACTTCGTTCGCAATGCTCATATGCCAATGAATTCCGGTCACTTGGCCCGACGAAGGGCTTCCACCACCAACATTCAACAGCATTTTCGTTTGATGCAGACTGTTCTTTTCGTCATTGCCATAACGGTTAAACACCTTCATCTGCATTCCGAAGAACTTTTCGGGCCAGTGACATTGTTCGCACGTCTCAGGAGCCGGCCGGAGATTATGGACCGGTGAACCGATCGGCCTCGAATACTTGTTGAAAGTAACTGAATAAAGTTGGTATGCACCTGTAAGCTTCGAGCGTACGTACCAGTCAGCCCCGCCGCCGACATGGCAGTCCACGCACCGGACGCGCGCGTGCGCGCCAGCCAGATAGGCGGTAAACTCTGGCTTCATGACCGTGTGACATGTTTCACCGCAGAATGTTACAGATTCCGTGAATTCAAAGGCCCGATAGCTTCCGAAGGCGCTTGCGGAGATAAAGAAGAAGGCGAGCACAAGGAACAGCAGAAATCGACGACGCGTGCTTGGGTCGTTAAGGTCGAGCTTTGGATACGCAAGGACTTCGCCGGGAGTTGACCGCCGTCTCCGGCGGCGTTCGATCAATGCTCCGAAAGCCATTACCATCAAGCCAAAGATCAATATTGACGGGAAGATGATATAGGTGAGAATCCCGACGTACGGATTGTCCCCAGACGAAGTCATCTCCATAAAGAACAAGAGAATCACGCTCGCTAGGCTCGCAAACACGATTGCCGTACCAATGAAGCTTAAATAGTTCCGCAAAAGGCTTGGAGACTGGCTTCCAGTGAATAGGCCTGATGTTGGACCAGTATTCGCCCCTTCTTCATTTTCCATAAACCCTCTACCTTAGCGGGTAAGGCGCCCCAAACCCTGCATGGGCGGTTAGAAAACATACTGCTCGAACGACGGCTTTCAGGGTTGCCGGATGCTGCGCATATGCGCCACAAGATCCTTCGCGACAGCTTCACTGATCCCCTTTGAACCAAATTCAGGCATGTAGGGTGGTTTTTCACCTTTCTTGCCTTTCAAGATCGCCTCGACATGCTCTTCGTCCGGCCCGGCCGGGTCGAACCATTTTGCGGCAGCGACACCGTGACAGGCCGCACACTTGGCTTTGTAAATCGCCGCTGTGTCATCGGAGCTTCCGGCAGCAACCGGTGTGGGGGTTGTTCGGAATGCAGTGAAGGCCAGCGGGACGGTAAAGAGGACGATTGCAAATTGTTTCCAGTGGCTAATTTTCATTGTTATCTCCTGATGTGTTTCCATGTCAGTCAACCGTTTGTTGATCCGGTCAACCCTGACGTCGCAACCCACGTGCCAGAATGATCGATCTGTAGCGTTCATTACTTCCCAACTAAATGAGGGTAGCCCGGCACCAGCACGCATCTATTTGGTCAAAATTCGCAGCCGGCGCGAAAAAGTTTCGCCGGAGGGCCTTAGAATCTGAACGACTGCCCTTGATGGCAACGCCTGCAATTGGCAAAATCGTCAGCCCCGAAGGTCCGCTTTCCGTTATGACAGGCGGCACAGCTGACCACCTTCGACGGAGCAAAGTGCATCGAGGCAAGCGGCGATGAAACCTGCCTTCCACGGGCCGCACCTGCCCGTACTGAATGACAGGAGCTGCAATTCAGCTTACGCATTCTCAAGTGTTCCTGGTGGCTGAAGTTCAGCCTGAATGCTTTTGCAGATTCCGAGATCCGAACTGGACGCCCCGGAGCATGACACACACTGCATGAGCCGATCGGTTGCTCCGCGGTATGACATTGAAAACACATCGTATGGGCCGAGGGCCCACGCGGGATCGATAACGCTACACCTCGTTGTGACGACTTGTGACAAACAAAGCAGTTTGCCTTGCTGCCATGACGCGCGTGGTCGAATCGGACATTAAATGTCTGAAGCGAAGGGAACCCCCGCATGGAGCCGGTCCCCGGATCGGTATGGCAGATACTGCACATTGGGCTTGAGGCATCCGAGAACTGTGCCGTGTGACAACTGGCGCACGGCAGATGATCGCGTTTTCCGGGAAAGCGAAGGCGTGTCGACTGGTCATCGCGACGATGGCAAAGCAGGCATGGCAAACGTGAATGTGCCGGGTTCTGATGCAGGAACCGTGAATAGTCCGGCTGCATAGGATCCAAATTGGCGGATGAACCAGGCGAGATCTCAGTTAACGGCAACGGCAACGGTAGATCTGCAAAATTGTCCGGTGCTGCCCCAACCACCTCGTTTGTTCCACGTGGTGAAACAGCGACAGCAAAGCAATAGCCAAGTACTCCGAGTGCAACGACAGCGGCGAGCCTTGCTTTGAATAGAGGTTTCACAGGCCTTTGTCCAGTTCCCATCATTGACCGCTTGCCTCCTTGATCGCATTATTGTGCGACCCGGGCACTGGCATTTTCCCGAATCTGATATGGCACTTCGTACACTCGAACGCGGGAGTCTTCCGACGCTGCTCTACCTCGTAATTCAGAGCTCCCCCATCTTCGACGGTCGCCGTTACATGACACGGCATACACGAACTGATGCTTACCCACTTTGTATTTGGATCCAAGGTATTAATGGCTTCCGCGTTGTGGCACGTTGAGCATTCCGTCTCGGCATGGCTTGAGAACTCGTGTCGGAACGCACCGGCGTTGTCACGCCGCCGCCAGGCATCAAGGATCGTTCTTTCGGTAATGCCCATCCGGGAAGCGAGCGTTGGGTCAAAATCACCCGGCGGCAGCTTTTCACCTAGAACATGGCATGTTCCGCAGGAGCTTGGAGCCGGCGTCATTCCCGAATCGACCGAATGGCAAGAAAAACATACGGTGTGCCCCGTCGGAACGCTCTTGAAGCTTCCTTTCTTCAGCCAGAATGCATCACCCAAGTCCGCCGGTGGTTTTGTCAAATATTCATCAGCGGACTCGCCCTGCGGCTTTAGCGTCTTATGGCAAACCGAGCAACTCTCGTCAGCTCGTCCGTAGGGCTTATACGAGACACTCCTGAAAAAAGTGACCG
>CAUJFK010000028.1 GCA_963169175.1 Acidobacteriota bacterium
GCACGGCTTTTGGGGCCAGGTTCTGCCCAGAAAGTGCCGACCAATTCTATTTTTCCATCACCATTTACATCGAGCGACGTAAGGTTGAGATAGTTCATCTTCCTTGCCGCAGCCGGGCTTACGCCTTGTTTCTCGAACTCACTGCGAACGAGGGCCTCGATCTCGGCACGCTCAACGGACGTCGGCATTCGTCGGACGCCGCTGGCCTTCGGGTCCGGCGCGATATTTGACGCAAGCGCCATTACGTTTCCCTTCAATTTTGCACGAGTGGATGAAAAGGTGACTGAAGCGGTACTTGCGCTGCAATCGGCTTTCGGGTCGGCACTTTTGACCGTAACCTTTCCCGATGCCGCGCCGCCGAATATCAAGGGATACGTTGAACCAACTTTATAATACGACCGATGAAAGGCAGCGATCTTTGCCGGACCGCTTGCATTGTCTATCGCCTGCGTGATCTTCCCTTTTTCCACGTAGCCGATCGGTTCAATGACAGACCCGCCATTGAGCACGGCAAACACCATCGGCCGCGGCTTTGATGACGCACCCTTCGGTTTTGCCTTCTGGCCAAAGGATGCCGTCACGAGCGCCGCGCAAAACAGCAGCGAGATGCCGCTAAGCAATGAACGATTCATATTAGATTTGATCAAACCCGCTGCGAAACTAACTTGGCCTGCATGAACTGAAGCAGATACTCGCGTCCGCCTGCCTTTGAATCGGTGCCGCTCATATTGAAACCGCCGAACGGGTGAGCACCGACCAGAGCTCCTGTACATTTGCGGTTCAGATATAGATTACCAACATGAAACTCGTGCCGTGCCCGCTCAAGCCGGCCCTGGTCCGTTGAATATACCGCACCGGTCAGGCCGAATTCAGTATCATTCGCAATCTCGAGCGCGTGTTCGAAATCGCGGGCCTTGATAACGGCGAGCACAGGTGCAAATATCTCTTCCTGCTCGATCGTCGCTCCCGGCTGAACATTCGCGATCACCGTCGGCTGAATAAAATAGCCGTTCGTATCATCGCCCGTTCCGCCGATCAGGACCTCGCCGCCTTCCTCCGTGCCCTTCTTAATATAGTTAAGCGTCGTGTCAAAAGAACGCTTGTTGATGACCGCCGAAACGTTCGTATCTCCCTCTGCAGGCTGGCCGATCCGCAGAGACTCGGTAAGGCTGACCACTTTTTCGACAAGCTCGTCATGAACTTTCTCATCAACGATCAGACGTGAACAGGCAGAGCACTTTTGCCCCTGAAAACCGAACGCCGCGGAGACAATTCCCGCAGCCGCCGAATCAATGTCGGCATCATCCGTCACAATGATCGCATCCTTGCCGCCCAACTCGGCGACAACACGCTTGATCCATTTTTGTCCGTCACGCGTCTTTGCCGCCTCTTCATTGATGTGGAGCCCGACACCTTTTGATCCGGTAAACGAAATGAAGCGCGTTTTCGGGTGGGTGACCATCGCTTCGCCGATCGCGGCGCTTCCCGTCAGAAAATTCAAAACGCCGGGCGGAAGCCCGACCTCTTCGGTGAGCTCGACGAATTTCGCGGCAATGGTAGGCGAATCCGACGATGGCTTCAATACGACCGTGTTTCCCGCAACGATGGCGGCGACCGACATTCCGGCCATGATCGCAAGCGGAAAATTCCACGGCGGAATGATGGCCCCAACGCCAAGCGGCACGTATTCGAGCCGGTTGTCCTCGCCGGCGACCTTTGTAAGCGGTTGATGCTCAGACCAACGCAGCATCTCGCGGCCGTAGAATTCAAGAAAGTCGATCGCCTCGGCCGTATCACCGTCTGCTTCGGCCCAGGTCTTTGAAACTTCATACACCATCACGGCCGAAAATTCGTGCTTTCGCTGCCGCATCAGGTCGGCCATCTTGAACAAATACTCCGCCCGGGCGGCCGGCGAAACCTTTTTCCATGATTCGAACGCGTGGGATGCCGCGTCGATCGCCTTGTTGACAAGTGAAGTATCAGTATCAGCCTCCGAGAAAACACCAACGATCTCGGTTTTATTTGATGGGTTATAGCTTTGAAACTTTTTGCCTAGCTGCAGCTTTTCGCCGCCAATGCGGATCGGATATTCGCGGCCAAGCTCGCCCTTTACCTTCTCCAGTGCCGCTTCCATTGCGGCGGCATTCTCGGCCACCGAAAAATCGGTGAAAGGTTCATTCTTAAATTCATCCATTACAGGTTGCGTTTGCATAACTTTCCTCTATCTATATTGTTGTTGCTTGAGCTCGTTCAGCTCCCATTCGTCAAGAAGTTCAGGCATCACAGGCTCTGATTCCTGCTGCCACCCGAGAACAAACCGCGGCTCCTGCGTATCGCTTAGGTGCTTGACGTAGCTGAGAATAAGCTTCCATCCCGCAAGAAGATACAGATTGAGTTCGCGAATCGAACGAACCTCTGTTGTCAGCCTGGTTTCTTCCATACTCATTCCCATTTACCGGTCTTCTTTAATTGTCTTATCTTTCGCTTTGCCATCTCACGCTTTAGAACGGTCATTCTGTCAAGAAACACGATCCCATCGCAATGGTCGGTCTCATGAAGCACGCATCGGGCCGCCATGCCTTCCAGGTCCAGTTCAAAATCATTGCCGGCCACATCCTGCGCTCGAACGATCACCCTCATTTCACGCCTTACACTTTGATAAAGCCCGGGAAACGAGAGACATCCTTCATCACCAACCTGCTCGCCTTCAACCCTGACTATTTCGGGATTGACGAAAACCAGCTTGTTCGGCTCGCCGTTTTCGAGTGGTACGTCCATCACAAAGAACCGCTCCGATAATCCCACTTGTGGAGCTGCCAGCCCGACCCCGCCGGCGGCGTACATTGTTTCAAACATGTCTTCGACAGTGTGGCCGAGGCCGTTGGCGAAAGCGGCACTGTCCACTGGCTTCCCAACAGTCAGAAGTATCGGCTCAGGATAATGCACTATCTTCAGCGGAGGCATAAGGGATAGTTTATCTCAAAACCGCCGATCGTGTAACCTGACATTCGCCAGCCCTGCCTCTTATTTCGGCGGACGATCCGTCGAGGACACTATTCGACGGTTATCTTCGCCCTTTCAGCCTTTGCCCAGTCACAGAGCATTCGCGATTGCTCTGGTGCGAGGGCGGCGTCTCGGTGCAACCACAAATAGGAGTTAAGCGGCATCTCTCCGCTCTCAACGTGTTCGCATATTTCCTCAAGCTTATGTGCCTTCTTCTTCGCTGTGTACGTATTCCATTCGCTAAAATTCAATTCTCCGCGGCCCTCATTGATGTGATCAGAGAGCCACCACGATACGGGTGCGATCTGCGTGTACCAGGGATGTATCGTCTTATTCGAATGACAGTCGTTGCACGACCGGGCAAGGACCATTTGGACACCGGCCGGAACGTTCGCTGACTCTTCGATCGTCTGGCCCGGCACTATCGGCGGGTTGGAAAACGTCGGACGGAAAAACTGGATAACCAAAAAGGCCCCGGCCAAGACCAAGAGTGTGATCTTAAGGACTTTGTTCATATTCATTGAGCGCTTTATTAATGGGCGGCACGTGTCTAAAATATGTACGCAAAGATGTTTTGCGTACATCTTACTTGTGATGGCCCGTCATGTCCAGATAAGAATGTTTGTCAAAAGGCGGGCCTTTCGGCAGCAAGTTCGGCACGAAATATGTTCAATCCCGTCGTTATTGCCATACCGTTGTTTGCCGCGGCCATAGCGCTTGAGGCTTGGTGGACGGGGCGGAACGCGATCGGCCCGTATAATAAGAAGGACGCATGGAATAACATTCTGATCGGTTTTGTCAGTGTCGGTTTTGGGTTTTTGTTCGGACTATTCATCGCCCTGATCTATGAAACGGCATATCAGATGGCCCCATACAAATTTCCGGCTGACGCATGGTGGTCCTGGGCCATGCTATTCTTTGTCGATGACCTGGCTTACTATTGGTTCCATCGCATTAGCCATGAAGTAAGGCTGTTTTGGAATTTTCATGTCGTTCATCATTCCAGCGAAGAATACAACTTGAGCGTTGCGGTTCGACAAAGTTGGTTTAGCGGGCTGCTGCACTGGATCTTTTATTTACCGCTGATGCTGATGGGCTTCGCTCCGTGGATGTTCGTTCTGATGCACGGGTTTAACTTGATCTACCAATTCTGGATACATACAAAATTGATAGGTCGTCTTGGCCCGTTTGAATGGTTCTTGAACACGCCGTCGCATCATCGGGTCCATCATGGCGTGAATGAGATCTATCTCGATAAGAATTACGCGGGAGTCCTGATCATTTGGGATAGGATGTTCGGAACATTTGTGAACGAGACTGAAGAGCCGAGATATGGCATCATAAAGCCCGTCGAGAGTTTTAATTCGGTCTGGATCAACACGCACGCCTGGGTTGAAATGTGGCAGGCTATGCGCGAACGAAGATCCCTGCGGTCTAAACTACGATGTGTTTTCGGCCCGCCGGGCACGGTGAATGGTCCGCTCGGAACTTGAAACAATTAGTGAACGAACTAAACTTACATTTATCTTTCCCAAACCAAATGAAGAGGCGCATATTATTGTCGATCGGATCTCTCCTTGTCCTCTGTGCGTCCATCCAGGCACAGAGCGTTATCGTCACACCGAAGAAGACAGTTTACAAGCGGCCGAGGCCGGTCTCTCAATATAAAAAATCATTAAACATAACCTATCCAACGATAAAAGCCGCAACACCCGAGCTGTCACGGAAGATAGAATCCGCGATCAGTTATGAAACTATTCTTAACCTTGACGTTCGCGAAGAGCTCAACGAAGTGCAATGGCTCGAAGAGGCGGACTATACGGTTGACTACAATCAACGCGGGATACTTGTGATCACTTTATCTATGAACGGATCGGCGGCCTATCCCGACGGCAGCTCGCAAACTGTCGTTATAGATATTAAGAACGGCAATCGAATTACGGCGGCAGCATTCGATAACGCAAGCGGACTTGTAGAGCTGGTAAGAAAAAAACAAAGAGTAGAGATCAAGGCGGCGATCGAGGAGATAAAAAAAGATCCGGATATGGGCGGATCAGATCCTTCGGACCTATTTTCAGAAAAAAGTTTTTCAATGAATGATGTCGATCACTTTGCGCTCAATGCGAATGGGATCACTTTCATTTATGATTACGAATTTCCGCATGTCATCGAAGCGCTTGAACCCGAAGGGCGATATGCATTCACATGGAAGGAGATCGCGAACTTTATAAAACCAAGCGGACCGCTCGCGCGATTTGTGTCGAAATAAATTTACATATGCTGAACAGAAAGATAAGAGTACTTGTCGCAAAACCCGGCCTCGACGGTCACGATCGCGGCGCAAAAGTTATCGCCCGCGCGCTGCGTGATGCAGGTATGGAGGTGATATATACAGGGCTTCGGCAAACACCGGAGATGATAGCGACTGCTGCGCTGCAGGAAGATGTGGACGCCGTCGGCATCTCTATCTTGAGCGGAGCTCATCGCACCTTGTGTCCGCGCATCGTAGATCTACTTCATCAAAATGGAATGACCGACACACTCGTTCTTGTCGGCGGGATCGTTCCTGATGAAGACATCGCCGATCTAAAAAAGATCGGTGTCTCTGAGGTGTTTCTTCCCGGTACTTCGACAGAAGATATTGTCACGTTCATCAACGCAAACATTCGCGCGCAAAACTAGCGAAAAAAAAACAAAAAAACTTATCGAAGCTTTGCAAAATTGTAGTAATCATTTCTGCAATATGTTATTGTGCGCTTACAAGATTTATTTTAAATCTTGATCGTGTTCGATGTCAGACTAAAAACGTGCGAGACAAACGAACGAAAATCCAATTAACAATTCAGAAACGAATGCAGTCGATTCGTTAAGAGCCGACCTAACGGTTGCGCTCAAGAACAAGAGGGTAAGACCGGAAACAATTCCATTTGGAGGAACATGTCAGCTAAGAAAAAAGTTATGGAAACAAAAACCTCATTTGTAGATGCGAGCGCTTCGCTCACTAGTGTTGCCGATGTCGCCGCGATGGCGGTGAAGAAAGCGGCGGCGAAACCGGCAGCGAAAAAAACTGCTGCTAAACCTGCGGCAAAGAAAGCTGCGGCGAAACCCGCGGCAAAAAAAGCTGCGGCAAAGTCGGCGGCGAAACCAGCGGCGAAAAAGGCAGCGGCTAAACCTGCAGCAAAGAAAGCTGCGGCAAAACCAGCTGCGAAAAAGACTGCGGCGAAACCGGCTGCAAAGAAAGCAGCTGCTAAACCGGCTGCGAAGAAGGCAGCTCCGAAAAAGCCGGCTGCTAAGAAGTCGGCAGCAGCCAAATCGACGGCAAGGCCGGCGGCAAAGGCTGCTAAAAAGCCAGCTGCCAAGTCGGCCGCTAAGAAAAAATAACCCTGACGCGGCGTCGCAGAAATTCGGCGCCGCTTTTTTCCTGTGTAGAGCGCATCTGAAATCCCCGCGCATTTTTAACTCTTTAGCTTCGCCTTTCTCAATCTCAGAAAGATACTTGTGTTATTTTGCGTTTTTTATCAAAACGCGGAGCATCGCGCCGTGCTCATTGGAAAGTTCCCGCTCGTCCGAGTAGAATGGAGAAATGGTCAAATTAAATATTTCAGATCACTCTGGCCGCGTCGAAGCTTTTCGGCCAGTTTGTGCAAAGCGGATCACCACAGCAGTTCTCGCATTGCTTATGATGTTCTCCTTTGTCGTCATTGACAGCACTGTATCGTCAGGCAACTCGTTTGCGGCGCGGGCTCAGACGGTCACTGCTAAACGGCGCAAAAAGGGTATCATTAGAAAAAGTTATGCCGGTGGAAAATGGGTAACACGAAAGGTTTGGCGCGGCGGCAAGTGGGTCACTGTCAAAACCTGGAAAGGAACCAAATGGGTCGGCAAGAAATCATGGCGTACCGGCCGAAAGGTTGTTAGCCGCACGAAGAAAGTCGTTTACTAATTTCTGTATTCGAGATCTGTGATTGATAGGGCGTTCGCTGAAAATGCAAACGCCTTTCATCTATTGCGCACCATGCACTTGTCCATCGTCTTCGAACCGGTGCGGGAATGCTGGCACGATACATGCGTACCTAGTGATATCGGAAATCGGATAAGAAGGTAGATGCGAACGATAAGGGAGGAAATTATGAAAATACGGAGTTTAGCAGGTATCGGGCTGTTCTTTGCGATCGTACTGTTTTCGTGCGTTGCGGCTGAAGCTCAGGTGGTTGAAGTTGTAAAGGACGCGGCATCGAAAACTAAAGAGATTTCAAAAAAGACCGCCGAGGTGGTCGTGGACACCGCAAAAGATGTCGCTGACACGACCGGTGATGTCCCGGTAGGAGCAGCGAAGAAAACCGCATCGACGTCAAAGAAATTCGGCAACTACAGCGTGAATATTACCGAGAATGTTGCCGGAGCAGCATACGAAGGTAGCAAACATTTTACCGTGAAAACATGGGACGGCACGAAGTGGGTGTCAAAGCGCGTTTGGTTCGCAACCAAGAAGTCCGCTGACGCAACCAAAGGCTTTGTCGTAGGCGACGGAGAGAAAAAGCCATAGCATCAATGGTGCAATATTCCTGTGGACGGTCAACTCCGAGTTCGGTTGTTGACCGTCCATTCTTTTTGTTTTCTAATAACTCCTTATGAAGCAGACAGTTCGTGTTGCAGGCGGCCAGGGTTTTTGGGGCGATCTTTTGACGGCACCGGTCGATCAGGTGCGAAATGGACCGATTGATTATCTGATGCTCGATTATCTCGCCGAGGTGACGATGTCTATTCTGCAAAAGCAGCGCAATCGTGATCCGCAGGCCGGATATGCCCGCGATTTTGTGTCGCTAATGCAGGAAATACTTCCCGACTGCGTTGAGAAGAATATCAAGGTCCTATCGAATGCCGGTGGCGTGAATGTATCGGGATGTGCCGATGCGATCCGACAGGCCGCTGTCGAACTAGGCTTAACGGGGAAGGTGAAGATCGGCGTTGTCACGGGCGACGACGTCCTCGACCGGCTGGATAGTTGGATAGCCGATGGTATTGAGATAAATTCTATGGACGATGGCACGCCGCTCACCGCGATCCGCGACAAGGTGCAGGCGGCAAATGTTTATCTCGGTGCCGAAGCTCTTGTCGAGGCGCTCGGCCGCGGAGCAAACATTGTCGTTGGTGGCCGGCTGACTGACACGGGCCTCACACTTGCTCCCTTGATGCACGAGTTTGGCTGGTCGTTCGACGATTGGGACCAGGTCTCAGCCGGCACTATCGCCGGGCATATTATCGAATGCGGTGCCCAATCGAGCGGCGGGAATTGTCAGTACGATTGGCAATCAATTCCAGACATGGCGAATATCGGATTTCCGATCGTCGAAGCGTCGCCCGACGGCACATTCATCGTCACCAAACACGAAGGCACCGGCGGCCGCGTTAATGTTCAGTCTGTCGCCGAACAGCTTCTCTACGAGATGGGCGACCCGAAAGCCTATATCACACCGGATGTCGTTGCTGATTTTTCTTCTATTAATTTAGAGGCCGCTGGCGAGAACCGCGTCCGCGTTTATGGCATCAAGGGCAATCCGAAAACTGATTTCTATAAAGTCTCGATCGCGTATTCCGATGGCTGGAAATCGGTTGGCACACTCGTCTATTCATGGCCCGACGCCTACGAAAAAGCACAGGCCGCCGACAAGATCTTGCGTGAAAGATTAGAACGATTGGGTTTAAAATTCGACCTGATCTTAACCGAATTTGTCGGCGTAAACGCCACCCACGGGCACCTCGCTCACAGCTCCGCTCGAGGGGTGGCCGCTGCTTCGGCCGGCGGGGTGGACCTCTCTTCGAGCACCACACCCGACTATCCCGAGGTCCAACTCCGCGTCGCCGTCCGCGGCCACGACCGCGCATCCGTCGAACGCTTCACCAAAGAGATCGCCCCGCTCATCCTCACCGGTCCGCCCGGTGTAACAGGCTTCGCAGGCGGCCGCCCCAAGGTAGAAGAGATCATGGCTTACTTCCCGGCCCTGATACCAAAGTCGCTGATCAAGACAAAAGTGGACATCGTCGAAGCATAGATGTACGCCAGGTATTCAAATGAGCGAATAGTGGAACTCCATCGCTTTCATGTTTTACGTCGGTACGCGACCAAAAAGGCCTGGTCTAAGATTTCCTCTCGCCGAGCGGGAAAGCTCTGCTTTTCCGAATAGCTTTAATAAAAATGGGCGGCTACGCCGCCAAAAGGAGCCGCGGCGAAGCCGCTGGAGATAATTAGGGGACGCGATGGAAAAGCACATCTTTCCCGCTCGGCGAATCCGAATCAGGAACCAGAGAGCTTTTCTGTTTGACGATAACATTAGCTACCTCTTCAAAAACTTGGTAATGCCTCTCTGGCAGTCGTCGGTCATTCTCGCTTTTGCGTTCGTGACGACGCCTTGTTCTATGGCAGTGGCAAAATTGTTTCCGTCGATCGAATAAAGCAGGTGCTTTGTCATTTCGACGGCTGAGCGGCTGACCTTTGCATACTGGCTTGCGTATTCGAGCACAGCGGCTTCAAACGATTCTTCATCGAATACGTGGTTGACGAGGCCAAGATGCAAAGCTTCTTCGGCGGAGTATTCAAAGCCTTGCGTGAGCAGTTCAAAGCTCATTTTTTCACCGAGGTTTCGGCGCAATATTCCGGCAACCATCGCTGGCACGAAGCCGATCTTCACTTCGGGATAGCCAAACCGAGCGGTATTTGTCGCGACGACCAGATCGCACGCTGTTGCAAGACCGCATCCGCCTGCCAACGCCCGGCCATGAACCGCGGCAATAACCGGAATGCGCACCTCACGGATCAGCAGAAATAACTCGGCAAGACTTCGAGCGTCTTCGATATTCTCTTCGTATGAAGCGGTCGCGATCTTTTGGATCGCCGAAAGGTCCGCCCCCGAACAGAAATCCTTACCCGCACCGCCCAGAACGATACATCGCAGGCTTTCGTCAGCATCCGCGTCACGCAGTGCTGCCTTCACCGCCGCGATCAACTCGT
>CAUJFK010000029.1 GCA_963169175.1 Acidobacteriota bacterium
CGCCCTTACTTCGTGCGGGCTTCCGCCATCGGCCGGGTCTCCGCTATCGGCGAGGCCTCCGCATTGGGACCGGTTGCGGGCCGCGAGGACAGCAAAGCGCGATTCTTCGAGCAGATCACAAACATTATTGCTGGCCACCGAATCACTTCCTAAACCGACCGCTATCCCGGCATTAATAAATTTCTCGAACGGTGCGTAACCGTGGCCGAATTTTGCGTTCGATTTCGGGCAATGTGCGATCGAGGCCCGGTTTGCGGCGATGCGGGCGATATCGCTGTCTGAGACGGTGACGCAATGGGCAAGCAGCGGCCGTGTCGATAACACGCCAAGCCGTTCGAGGTATTCGATCGAGGTGCAGTGAGGCGATTGCCACTCGAGCTCAAAGCGTTCATAAAACTCGGTGAACAGGCCTTCGCCGCGTGTCATCAGGCTATGTTCGTCGGCGGACTCGGCCGCGTGGATCGACAACGGAATTCGATTGATAATTGCGTACTGCGCGATCAGCTCAAACAACCGCGAACTGACAGTGAACGGCGAATGCGGCGAAATGCCGATCTTGACAAGTTCGGTTTCCTCCGTCCGAAGCGCTTCAAACTTTTCGCCCAATGCCTTGAAATCAACATCGGCCGTGCGATTGTCAGGTGAGAAATTTGTTTCTTGAAAAACGATGCCGCGAAGGCCGGCCCGCTTTAGAGCCCGCACGCCCGCCGTGCCGCTTCGCCCGATATCGCCAAAACACGTAACGCCCGCCGCCGCACCTTCCAATGCTCCCGCAAGTGCCGCGGCCTCGATATCTTCGTCGGACATCGCGGCACGCAGTTCATTTATCTTTACCAGCCACGAACGAAAATCATGCTCGACACCATCCAACGCACCGCGCATCGCGGTCAACTCCAGATGCGAATGGCAATTGACAAATCCCGGCACGATGGCCGCCGCACCCAGATCTTCGATCGATGCGTCAGGAAACTTAGCCGCCACCTCCTCCCGTACCCCGACCGCTTCGATGAATTCACCGTTGACAGCGACCGCCCCCCAGCGAACCGGGTCGGACGAAATTGGAAGAACATGATCGGCGCAAATAATCTTCATTCACATTATTTCAACGAAAAAAAGCCCGAAAGTAAAAGGCTTTCGGGCTCCGATAGTCTATACGTGCAAAGTTTCGAGGCTGAGTCCGCAGAAAAACGTCCCAGGCCCAGCGATTTACGTTTGCATTGTTACGGTCGCGTATTCGGGCACGATACCTGAATCGGTTGCCGTGCTGGTCGGTCCTGTTCGATTCCTGATAGTCCAATCTTATTGCTACAACATCCATCGCGGGCAGCCGGCTGAGTTCTTCCGGTTCGGAAACTCCATTATGGTTTCTATCGGTCCATAACCTAAGTTTTCTGAACACGGCATCGCGTCGGGTGATCTTGCCGTCGCCATTCCCGTCCCGCTCCACCATATCGAATATTCCCAGTGACGCGAATCCCTGCTTTGGGTTCTGGCCAGCCGGCTGTTCGGAGATATTCCCGAACATCTCCTTTCCGTCATCGATCCGGTTGTTCAGGTTGCGGTCAAGAACAAGCCACGCATCGTCCGTTTCAGCGGTTGTCCATGCGATCCGGCGAGAAACTCCCGTCGCGGTAATGTCGAAGAAGATACCGTTAACTGCGTCGGTCAGTTCGTATCCATTCCCAAGAATGTCCAGAATGATCGGCGACTGGCCGCAATAACACCACGTCCAGTCGTAGATACCACCAGATTCGAAACAGGCATTGTATTCCATCGGGTCCGGATGACAAGGTGTGCATCGATTTGCTGGCAAACTCTGGTCCGAACCTTTCTGATACTTCTCACCTGTTTCCGTGATGCCGCTTCTGCATCCTCCGCCGCCCGGCGGAGTTGGCGAATGAGTGGGCGCGGGCCCCAAATAATTCAATATTGTTTCTGGCATATTCGGCCCCGCGGTAACGGCTGGCGCTCCGATCGGTGGTGTAACGCTCTGAACCTTTATTTTATTCTTTACGTTCGTACCAGCACCTTGCGAGGTCGTCTGGGTAATATTAACAACAAAATCTGCTCCGACGGCACCGCCAGGCGTACCGATCACGAAGCTCTTTTGCCGACTAGTAGGCGCGACAGTATAGGTAAAAGCGGGTACCGAAGTTTCATACATCTCGATGACTACAGATGTTCCGACAGGAACGTTGTTAGTCGCCGAAACATTTGCAACAAATTCGCCATTCTGTTGACTGTAGAATGAAAGAGCCGCTGGTACAACACTTTCAATATTCACGGTTGGCGCGACAACAACTGAGGCGGATGATGTGCCAACAGAATAGGCTCCAGTTCCCCAGAAATTCCCGTATTCATCATAGTAGCCAGTCTGTTCTTCGAATTCGGCTTCGATGGAGTAGGTACCGTCCTCGACCCCAATAGACAATCCAGTATCGTGAACGATCGTCGCAAAGTCCCAATCGCCCTGTGTGGTGTTTGATCGACCGCTTGGAGAAGTGACCGTAACCGTAGCATGGTAGCTTGTATTGCTGGTGTATTGTTCGCTCAGGCTGCCGGAACCAAATACATTCATACTCTCGTCCTGCCAGCCGACGCCGTAAAGATACAATTCTCCACCGCTCTGTGCGGCTGGGGCAAATGAATTTTCTACAGCCTTGCGAGCCGGCAGCAGTTTTCCCTGCCCATAGTCGTTAAGAAGTATCTTTGTTATGTTGGACTTAACACGGGTGTCGATAAACCCTTTCAGCTTCTTTAGGCTTTCGGCGCCGAGAAAGCTTAGGAGATGTTGCCGGACGCTTCGCTCGACCATCTCGTCCTTTCGTTTTTGTACCGGGCGAAGGGCCGAGAAGTCCTTCTTCACGGCCTTCAGTTCAAATGCCTGCCTATCCAAGAAGACCAGAACGTTGTTGAGATTTCGGGCTTCCTGAAAGACACCTTCAGATTGCTCTTCATTCAAGCCGATCTTTTTTACGAGGCCCCGGGCGTTTCCTTCTCCCACGGTCCGAAGGAACAGTTCGTAGGCGACCATGTCGGGGATCTGGTCCGGCTTTTCAGACCCTTTGATCACGCCGCGTATCCGGGACGACTTCTTCAATTGTTTTGTCGGGGCAGGTGACTTCTTGTTCCGGTCCTGAGCGGTAACGCTTTCAGGTGGATAACGAAACCAGGCAGCAAGTGTCAGAGAAAGAATGAGTAAACCAAGGGCCGCGATCCCGCTTCTATACATCATAAACATCGCTCCTCGCATCACTAAGGGATGCTTCTAGTGGGTGATCGGAACGACCTCTCGGGTCTCGTCTGGGGGAGACGCGAGCAGTCATGATCAAACATCGACTGCACATGATGGTATTGATGTGCGGCTAGAATAGTAAAAAAAAAAGCGGCGTTGTCAAGGTCTTTTTCCCTGGCTATTTAATGGGCGGGCAGGGTCATTTATCTTTACGATATCTGTCAAGTATCGACGTTACATACGCCCTGGTCGAGAGAATGGTAATACCTTCGATGAATTCGGCCTCGGTCATTGTTGTCGCCCCGCCACCTCTCGACCATTCCTCAACCCGGCTTGGGCCGGCGTTGTAGGCGGCAAGGGTCATTGCGGTTTCGGCCGGCAGCCCGCGATAGCGTTCGCGCAGTTTCTCAAAATACCAGCAGCCGACCTGGATATTCCGTTCCGGATCACTCAAAAACACTATCACGTTCTCGGACGTCTCCCGCTCAAATTCCCGCAGGCCGGTTGCCTTTGCCCACTCGCGGGCGACCGTCGGCGTGACCTGCATAAGCCCGACTTCCTCGGCCGCGCCGATCTTCCAGGCCCGGAACCACGTTTCCTCATAGATCAGGCTCCAAACCAACCGCTGATCGATGTTATACACGCGGGCCTGCCTCGCGATCAGTTCATCGTACCGATGTTCCCAGTATTCGCGGAAAAAAAAGTATCCCGACGCGGCAATCACCGCACCAATAAAGGTGATCGAGATCAGGTAGCGAAACATCCGAATAAAAGGGTGAAATCGATCGGCACGGCGCCGATAGAGGCATTAGATCACCAATACTGCCCCATCCCAAGAGAGTTGGCAGACAGCCGATCCCGATACATTTCTGGTTTCAACAACACCGCGACGCATTATTTCTTACGCGCATCGCGTTGCTCAGGCTTGGCTCCGTTCGCTTCCGAAACCGCAAGCGAGTGTGAAAGTTTTTTGTCCGAACCGCGGCCTGACCGGACGAGTTCGGCAAAAAGATCAGTGTCATAGTCCGCCTCTCGGGCCATTTCCTCACGGATCTTGATCAAAACCTCCAAAAATTTCGGGCGCCGGTACATATCTGCATGTTAGATGGTGACGGGTTAGCGGGTGGTAGTCAAGAACATCCAGGATGAGATCTGATCCTGATCAGCTGTGAACCAGGAATTCGGGTGTAACGATCGTCGGCGAAAAGAACCCGGCCGCGGTATTGAACAGTCGAACGCGGGCCTGCCGCCGCACATTCGCAATGTGCCCAAAATTCCACGTGACCAGATAATCGATCTTATGAAATGAAGCGAGCGCAACGTGGATTGCGTCGGCAATGAACTTTCGGTGAAATATTCCGCGCGAGATATACCCTTCAGCAAGAATCGCAACCTCTTCGGCAAGCTCCAATCTTTCAAGGTCCTTGATGATCTTGAGATATCCGGTACGGTGCGGTTCGTCAATGCGTTCAAGTTCACGCTGAACGAGTATCGAAGTAAACGGCCGATACTCAGAAAGCTCATGTTCGAACCAGCGGATGGTCAGGTCCCGCCGAAACGCATCACCATTGTCGAGATAGGCCCCGATGACGGAAGTTTCAAGATATAGGCTAAGCTTCACAAATGTTGGATCGCCGCCGGTAGCCGGTTCGGCGTACTATCGCTCGGGGTCAAGCGGAAAGAACG
>CAUJFK010000030.1 GCA_963169175.1 Acidobacteriota bacterium
CGCATCGGCTCGGATCAGCGGTTTCGTGTCTTTCGTAAGCCTCATATCGGCCGCTTCGACGTGTACGTCCATCTGTGCCGCCGGGCGTGCCTGTCCCGGAGGCGGATCGGGCGAATAGAGATTTGCGATCACGGACAACGCCGCCCGGCGAATGCGCCAGAACGGATCTTTTTCCGCCGAATTGATCAACGCCGCGACTATCTCCGGCTTCGATCCATCGTTCGAACGCTTTTCCAGTTCTCCCATCGCCCAACGACGGCCGAGAACGGCCTTGTCGTTGGCCATTTGGTAGAGGAGGTCGTCGGCCGATTTCTCAAACTTCATTTCTTTGAGAATCGTGCTTTCATAATCGAAATTTACAAGCTTCGGCTTTGTTGCCGCGTCAAATGTAAAGATATTCTCGGCTTGCGGCTTCAGCCACACGCGTTCGATGCGGTTGTCTATCTCGACATCGACGTAGCTCTGGAAAAATTCTGTCTGCGGATACGGGTTTGTCAGATCGATCTTCTGCGTCTGCTTTACGTCCAGGGTCAGCTTCCTGGCCGCCGGATCGTAGCTTTGCGTTATCTCAAATATGGGGTGACCCATTCTGTAAAGCCATTCGTCAAAGAACCAGTCCATCGATTGTCCCGTGGCCTCTTCTATCGCGATCCGTAGATCTTCAGTCGAAACAGGCTGGTGCGCGTTGCCGGTCAGGTAATGCTTTAGCGATCTAAAGAACAGTTCATCGCCAAGGTGTTTCCTGAGCATATGCAGCACCGACCCGCCGCCGGGATACGCATAGTTGTCGAACATCGCGTCCTTATCGGCGAAGTATTTGGTCACAACGGGCCGCCGGTTGCCGCTGTTCCATGTTTGAATGACTGTGTTCTGATTGTTTCGGACGTCGCTGTACAGAAACTCGTCATGGCCTTTCAGCTTCTCGGTCCACATTGCCTGCATATAGGTGGCAAAGCTTTCGTTCAACCATATTTGACCCCAGTCGCGCGTGGTCACATAATCACCGAACCATTGATGTGCCAGCTCATGCGATTGAAGCGATTCGCTGTCGTCGTCCAAGAGTTCACGCTCGTCATGGATAATCTCGATGATCTGCGTGGTGGCCGAGATATTCTCCATTCCACCGCCGAAGTCTTCTACAAACGCCTGCGAATATTTTGGATACGGATATTTCACGCCGGTAATCTCTGAGAAAAACCGCATGGTCGCCGGGAGATTTTTCGTTGTTGCGGCGACCTCACTGGCTTCGCCGATATACCCGTAGTTGTAAACCGGCACGCCGTCAAAATCCTGCTTTACGGGCTCGGTCTGGCTGACCACGATCGAGGTAAGGTAATTGGAATACGGTTGGTCCATTTTCCAATGGAACGTGCGGGTGTTATCCGGGTTTTCTTTGGTTTCGACGAGTGCTCCATTGGAGACGACAAAGAATGGTTTGGCTACTGTCGCCGTCAGATCGGTCGTTCGGAAATCATTTGGCGAATCGTACGACGGGAACCAGTATCGGTTAAACTCACTTTCGCCTTGCGACCAAATTTGGCGGGGCTTTTTCGGATCGTCAGCGGTCGGCTTGATGAACCTAAGGCCGCGGCCAAAGCCGCCGATAGCGGTGTCGCCCTCGGCCTTGTTCACATAGTTGGTGCGGTAATCGACCTTTATCTTTATCACTTCGCCCGACCGATAAACGCGGCCGAGGTTTACCTGTAAGTTATCGTTGCCGCCCTTGGCGTCGTATACGAATTTCAGCGGCCCGCCGCCTTCGAGTGATACAGAGTTTATGGTCATCATCGCCGCGTCCAGCGGAATGGTGTCCGTATCCGCAAATGGCGAAAGCGTGATGACCGTGGTGCCGTACGCCTGCTCTTTGTCCCAATCGAATCGCAGATCGATATCGAGGTGTTTCACGTCGATCTTTCTGCTCCGTATCCAATTGACGGGCGGAAGCTTAGGCTGCTCGTCCTGGCGAAACGCACGCCACTCATCATAGGGCCGGGCCTGCACCACAGCCGACGCAGTCAACAACACGATCATCAAACCAGCCAGCAACTGGCCACGAAAATCTTTCCCTCTGGTGTAATTCATAACGCTTTTATTCCTATCGATATATGCGACCCAAGACTCTTGGGCCGGATCACAAAATCCTACGCGCGCTGTCTTAGAATAGTTTCAGTGCCGGAAGGATCTTGTTCGCTCGGGTTTCTGCTTTTGACCGCCAAATTGTACAGGGTGCTATTTCTCAAGTCTGTCTAGAAAACTTAGCGTGTTCAACGCTTTGCTGCACTCGTCGATCGCGCGGGTATTGAGGGAAAGGATGAAAAACCATGAGGAAGTGTCGTTAGTCACCAAACCAGATATACAGAAAGCCTGAAACCACATTTTCGCCGCACGCTGTGAGTGCGTGATCGCCTGGCTGCGAAGTTGTTCTACAACGCCGTCCATTGACCCTGTATGGATGGTACGCAGTTGCAGCGGTTGCGAGTGTACCCGGCGGTACACTCGCAGTGCAGGGAACTTTGCAGAGTGTCCTGTGACTTACCGCCTTTGCCAAGCCTTTAGGCACCTTGCGGTGGTTCTGATCACCGCAGGCAGTCGCGTAATATCTCGACAACGCGATAGACATCTGCAAATGAATTGTAAAGCGGTGCGGGAGCAACACGGATCACATCAGGCTCTCGCCAGTCCACGGCGATTCCGTTCTGTGTGATCCTGTCAAAAAGGTCCTTGTCGGCATTCTGGACGCGGATAGACAACTGGCAGCCGCGCTGTGCGGGATCGCGCGGAGTGATGACGGAGATGCGCTGATGATCGACGCGATCGATCAGAAATTCGAGATAGCCTGTCAGTTTTTCAGACTTTTCCCTAAGAGACGGCATTCCCGCAATATCAAAGATCTCGAGGGACGCACGCAGGGCCGCTAGCTGCAGGATCGGCGGGTTTGAGATCTGCCAGCCTTCCGCTCCGGCAAGCGGCCGAAATTCCGGCCCCATCATAAACCGCGTGTCCTTATCGTGCCCCCACCAACCCGCGAATCTAGGCAGATCGAAAGAACGGGCGTGCCGTTCATGAACAAAAATGGCGGAAACGCCGCCCGGCCCGGCGTTCAGATATTTATAGGAACACCAGGCGGCGAAATCTACGTTCCAATCGTGGAGCTTTAACGCAAGATTGCCTGCGGCATGCGCGCAGTCAAAGCCGACGACGCAGCCCTTTCTATGTCCGGCTTCCGCGATCGCCTGCATATCAAACGCCTGCCCGGTGTAATAATTAACACCGCCGAGCAAGATAAGTGCAACGCTGTCGCCCTCGCGGTCGATGGCCTCGATAATATCTTCCGTGCGGAGAGTTGTCTCGCCTTCGCGCGGCGTGAGTTCGATCAACGCAGTTTCAACAAAACTAAGTTTGTTGTACATTTTGTGAAAAAGTATCTGCGATTCGACAGCATACTGGTCCGATGGAAACGCTCCCTTTTCTATGATTATCTTGTATCGCTCAGGCATCGGGCGATAGAACGACACCATCAGCAGGTGCAGGTTTACCGTAAGCGAATTCATCGCGACCGTTTCGATCGGCAATGCGCCGACCACGCGGGCCATTGGCTCGGTGACGAATTCATGATAGGGAAGCCACGGATGCTTTGCATGCAGATGGCCCTCGACGCCGAGGCGGGCCCAATCATCAAGTTCCTGTTCGATATACGCGCGAGCTGTTTTCGGCTGCAGCCCGAGTGAGTTGCCGGTGAAATACACAACCTCGCGTCCGGCCTCATCCAGCGGAATGTGGAAGCGTTTGCGAAACGGACGAAGTGCATCGCCGGCATCAAGCAGTGCGGCAAACTCGGCGGATGTTTCAAACAGATCGGTTTCGTTAAGGGTCATGGGCAATTCTATCTTCTAATTTGGCGTAGGTGTCAGAGTATGCGGCCGCGTGTGATCACGGGGAAGCTGGTGCAATTCCTCAATTTGTGGCCGCGTCGTGAGTTACTTTCCAACATTCTGTACGCAGTGTTCCGACAGAAGTTTCGAGGTTTTCTTTTGGCTTATAAAGATCAGCCGGCCGTTCCAACGCCTCCTGATAGGGTTGACCTTGTGCAAATCAAAAATGGGCGTTATCAAGATCAAGCCAGTTTAACGCTGAGCCGTTGAACAGCATTTCTTTTATCGAATCGTCGTATTCCATCGATTCGATAAGGCTTCCCGGCTCGAGCTCGCCGAGCGGGAATGGATAATCGGAGCCGAGCATGACCTGATCCGCTCCGACAAGTTTTATCAGAAAATCGAGCTTTGCGGGTTCGTGTACGAGTGAATCGAAATACATTTTGCTCAGGTATTTTCGCGGGCTGTGCGGATTATCGACAGCGCAGAGGTCGGGGCGGACGTTGAATCCGTGGTCGATGCGGCCCAATGTTGCAGGGAACGATCCGCCGCCGTGGGCGAAACAGATGCGAAGTCCCGGACATTTTTCCAGCGTGCCCGAAAATATCAGCGAGCATATCGCCCGCGAAGTTTCCGCCGGCATCCCGACCAGCCACGGCAGCCAATATTTCTGCATATCGGCCTGGCCCATCATCTCCCACGGATGGACAAAAACCGCCATACCAAGCTCTTCGCATGCTTTGAAAACATCAAAGAACTGCGGCTCTCCCAAATTGATCTGGTTGACATTCGTTCCGATCTGGACGCCCGCCATGCCGATCTGTTTACAGTGCTCGAGTTCCTTTATCGCAAGCTGCGTGTCCTGCATCGGGACCGTTCCAAGCCCGACAAATCGTGACGGAAATTCGTTAGCCGACTCCGCAATATTTTCATTCAGAAACTTTGCGATCTCGGCTCCGTCGGACGGCTTTGCCCAATAGCTAAACATTACCGGCACAGTTGATAGGACCTGCACATTCACGCCGAAGCTGTCACTCTCCTCAATCCTTTTTTCAGCGCTCCAGCAGTTGTCCTCGATCTCGCGAAAAAAATGCCCATCGTCCTTCAGCATCCGAGCGCAACCGGGACCGGTGTGTTCGAGTTGGATAAACCCGCCGTATCCAAATCTTCCTTTCCAGTCTGGGATGCTCTTTGGAAGAATGTGCGTGTGAACATCGATCTTTAGCATTAATCCATTTTAGCCGAACTTTCCTGGAACTCGAATTGGCAGAGAGGCCCGCTCGTCAGCATTGGACTTAACACAGGCGTTGGGTGTTAAGCCCTTGTTAACGAGCGGGCCTCTCTGCACTTGGATCCAGGCCTTTTAATGCTTTCGCCGCCCGGGTCTTTCGCCCTTTACCACGAAAACTACGAAATGAAGGCACAAAAAGAACCTGTTAGTTCAAAAATGCCAAAAGTCCGGCAAGGCCTTTTTGCTATTTCTTCTCTTCATGCTCATCGTCTGGATCACCGGGCGGGCGTCCCGTTCCTCCGCCGGGCGTGGCCGATGGCGGTTGAATATATGGGATCTTTGCCTCAAGCATCATATTGTTCAGCTTGGTCAGATCGACATTTATCAGGTTCTTCACCTCTTCTGCCGCCGGCGGGATCTTGCCCGAAAGTATCTCGACCTGTGCGAGCTCCCATTCGGTCGGCGCTGTCGAAGCGCTTTCGATCGCCCCGAGCACCTGGCCTGCACGCTGATTTAGCGGCGTCGGCAATTCGACAACCGGCGGGCCGGCCTGGCTGATGTTGCTTACAAGCGACGGAGGCGTTCCCCAGTTCACATAAGCGGTGTCAACCTTTATCAATAGATCTTCGGCGGCTTTTCGAATGTTTTCCGGAACGCGCGGTGCTCCGGGCCGCTTCCATGCTTCGATCGCATTATTGAGATTTGTCCGAAGGCTGACGATCTGAGACTGTGCCGTTTGAGCCTGCGTTACGACCGGCTGAAATTTAATAAGTGCAGCCTTTTTCTTAGCTCTGTCTTCGGCAGAGAACACGATCCTCGGATCGTCGATGACCTTAAAGGTTTTCGAGATCTCTGTACTGCCGTGCTTGATCTTTACGGTATAGTCGCCCGGATCGTCGCGAAAACCTTG
>CAUJFK010000031.1 GCA_963169175.1 Acidobacteriota bacterium
CCACAAAGACACAAAGGGGAAGCACAAAGTTCACGGAGTTAGGACCCTCGGGGACGCGGTCGGCCCGTTGCACCGACTGTTGGGTGAGCCTATAATTTGTCGGAATTGGAAGAATAAAGATGAGCGATAAATCACCGAGCGAGATCACGCAGATGCTGATTGAGTTGACAGGCGGCAACAAGGACATCGTCAACCAGATCCTGCCGCACATATACGACGAATTGCGCCGGTTGGCCGGCAGCTATCTCAGGCGGGAGCGGGACGACCACACCTTGCAGCCGACCGCTTTGGTCCATGAGGCTTATATGAAGCTGATCGACCAAAAGCAGGTGAAATGGCAGAATCGCGCACATTTTTTTGGCATTGCCGCCCAGGTGATGCGGCGGATCTTGATGGACTACGCCCGAAAGCATTCTGCGGGCAAGCGCGGCGGCGAAGCGGAAAAGCTGCCGCTAGAGGAAGAGATCCTTGTTGTTTCGCACGACAAGTCAGCGGACCTTGTCGCACTGGATGATGCTCTTGAAAACCTTGCCGAGATCGACCCGCAGAAGGCTAAGATCGTGGAACTTCGATATTTTGGAGGTTTGTCTATCGAAGAAACCGCCGAAGTGATGGAAGTAAGCGTGCCGACAATAAACCGCCAATGGCGAATGGCGAAGGCATGGCTCCATTCGCAGATCGCAAACACATAGATCTGGTTAGCACCTTCTTTTTCGTGAGTTTCGTGTTTTCATGCCTTTCGTGGTGGCGAAGCCAGATCTAAACCACGAAACCCACGAAGAGGAGAACACGAAAGCCACGAAAAGAAGGCAACGAGGACGGCCATGGCAGGCACTAGATCCTTTTTACGATAACGAGGGTAATATCGTCATTTGCCGGTGCGGTTTTGGTGAAGGCTGACAGAGCGGATTCGACCTTGTCTCTTAGCCCTGAGGCCGAGGCCTTCAGATTGCTTTTTACGACGGCTTCAAGGCGTTCCATTCCGAACTCTTCGCCCTCAAGATTATTTGCTTCGGACACGCCATCGGAGTAAATGACCAGTGCCTCGCCCGTGCCTAGCTGCATTTCGCCAAGCTCAAATTCTGCGCCCGGGATTATTCCAAGCGGGAAGCCGCCGGACGAAAGCTGCTCGATAGCGCCGTTTGCCCTGGCAATGAGCGGCGGATTATGGCCGGCGTTGATATAGCTTAGCTTGCCCGTCGTTGGATCGAGTTCGGCGACGAAGAGCGTAACGAACCGATTGGCCGGCGTGTTTTCCGCAAGGTAGCGGTTGACCGAGGTAACGATATTGGCAAGCGAGCTTTCCGTCGATACCTGCGCGTGGATGGCCGCGTGCAGGCTAGACATCAACAATGCCGCCGCAGTGCCTTTGCCGGAAACGTCACCGAGAGCGATAAGCATGTGCCCATCGTGCCGTTCGATAAAGTCGTAATAATCCCCGCCGATCTCGTAGCATGAGAATGATATTCCCTGAAACTCATAACCGCTGAGTTCCGGCGGCCCGGCCGGCTGAAAACGCTGTTGTATCTCGGTCGCAAGCTCAAGTTCGTGTTCCAGCCGCTCGCGATCAAGCCGTTCTTCAAGCAAGGCCGCGTTCTCAACCCGGATCGAGGCAACCGACGCGAGCGTGGTCAGGATGTTAAGGTGCTCTTCGGAGAAAGTTGCTTCGTAGGTCGGCGAATCGGCGTAGATAAGGCCGAAGATATTACGTTCATCGACGCTCAAGGGAACGGCCAGAACGGAGCGGATCCCTGAGAGCGCCATCGTTTGGCTTGCAAAACGCGGGTCGTGCTGGGCGTCGGCGGTCAGGACCGACTTGCCGTTTTTCAGCACTTCATCCATCACGGTCCGGCTGACGCGAACTTCGTCAATGGTTTCTTCCTTGCCGCGGATCCGGGCGATACGGATCTTCATTGATCCGTCCGTTTCATCACGCAGCATTATCACGCAGCGTTCCGCCGGTACGGCCTCAAAGACAAGCGAGGCAACCTGATTCAATGTCTCGTCGAGTCCGGTGGATGCGAGCAGGGCGACACCGACCTTGCTGATCAGGCCGAGCAGCTCGTTGCGTGACGAAAACTGGCCCTGCAGGAGTTCGGACGTCGGAAGGCGGCGGAGTTGGAACGAAATGGTCTGTGACGGGTCGAGTGCGTCAGTGCCGTCGGTAATCAGCGTGGACGAGGAGATATTCGCGATCTTTTCCTCGTCAAAGATGATACTGGTCTCACCGATCTGTATTTCGCCACCAGAGTTAAGCGGCGTCGAGCTTTTTACCGGGGTTCCGTTGTAACGCGTACCGTTTGCCGACCCGAGGTCCTGAAGCCAGTAGCTGTCTCCTTCCTTTCTGACCTCGGCATGAAGCCGCGAGGCAAAAGCATCGGGGATACAAACGTCGCTTCTCGCCGAGCGGCCTATCGTGGTCCGCAGCCGCGAAAGCGGTATGACCTCAGCGATCTGGTCGGCGTTCTTTAAGATCAATCGGGGCATATTTGATGACGGTCGGTCAACCAATCCAGACGCCCGTGCGTAAGCAAGGGCTCATTACGCAGCTTGGGACGACGCGATATATTGCCATTCTGTACTTTCAACTCCCACTAGCTCTAGCTAAGGGCCATCTATCGCAAGTACTTTGTGTTCTTTGTGTCTTCACCTTTGAGATCTCTGTGTTAAAAAAACGTCAAACACAAAGGCCACAAAGGGCGGACACAAAGTTCGCTACAGACCGCTAGCTAAAGCTAGTAACAATTGAAAACCATCACGGCCGACACGTCCTGATCCGCACTACTTATACTTCCTGTCCGCAAAAACCACAACCGTTCCGAACAATAGATCGTGCAGCGTACGCCCAGACCGATTGAACGCGGCGAGCAGGAATCCGAGACACAGGGTCAACGCGGTCACTGTGTACCCGACGGTTTGCCGCAATGCGAGACGGACTGGGCTCGCCTGTCTGCCGTCGGTACGGACGATCCGCAGGCCGGTTATAAGTTTGCCCAGCGACTGGCCGCTGAACAACGGCAGCAAAATGGAATTCGCCCCACCCGCCAGGACCGCGATCAGCCAACCGGTGTCATTAAGGCTTCCGGTGATCAGTTTTGTGCCGTCCGTTCCAAAGTATCGGCCCAAAAGCAACATCGCGACGGGCCCGATCACAAAAATGATGTAATCGATCAAAAGGGCACCACACCGCAGCGAAAACGGAGCCGCGAGCCTTTCGGGCTCGAAATTGGTCACGATCTCGATGGTTCGCTCGGCCCGGGTGTCCTTTGCGTCAGCCTTGGATCTCATAATCTGCCGCAAATATTACCCAACAACAAAATGCAGGATAGCGTCACCAACCCTAATGCGGTCGCCGGCGTTGAGCACCTGCGGCTGTTTTGGTACAAGCCTGAACGCTTCGGAGGCCGCCCGTGTTAGAAGTGTTCCATTCGAAGATCCGAGGTCCTCGAGCAAATAGTTATTACCGTCACGCCATATCCGTGCGTGACGCCGCGAGATCTTTGTCTGCGGATCGTATTTCGAAAGATCGACCTCAGGAAAGATATTTGACATAGGGTCGCGCCGGCCTAAAAGATTATCTTCCTTCTGGAGCGAGAAAATCGGAGCGCTTAGCTCGCTGGTACCCTCGACCAGGAGTTTTGCGGTCATGCCGGTCTGGGTATAGGCCTCGGCGTGAACACCCTGTTGCGCGATCGGCTGTTTGGCGCCGCAGAAGGCGCAGAACATATCGGTCGCTACGATCCGCTGTCCGCAGAATCCGCAAAAAACACTCTGCTGCGCTAAGCTGACGGACGCCGGGACCTCACCGACACCATAAGTAATTATACCGGCCTTTAGCTTTAGTAGATGATCTTCGAGTATGTCGTGCAATTCGGCCGCAGACGAAAATCTTTGGTCAGAATTGTACTGGACCGCCTTCATCATGATCCGCTCGATCTGGTCAGAAAGCTGCGGATTGATCTGGCGCGGCCGCGGATTCTTTTGGAAATCGAATATGAGCAACGGATTGCTTTGCGGATCGGCCCCAGTAAGAAGATGGAATATTGTCGAGCCGAGGCTGTAAATGTCGGAACGCGGTTCAACATTGCCGCTGAAGAGCTCGGGCGGTGCATAGCCCATTGTCCCGACAGCGGTAACGCCTTTTTCTTCTTTCTGGCCGATCGAGCGGGCGATGCCGAAATCTATCAGCATTGCCCGGCCGGAATTCGAATCCACCATAATATTGGACGGCTTCAAGTCGCGATATACGATGGTTGACGGCTGGTTGTGCAGATAGTCGAGCACGTCGGTGATCTGTACCGCCCATTCGCAAACGGTCTTTTCGTCCATCCTGCCTTCCGGGGCGGATCGGAGCCGGGACGAAAGGTCGCCGCCGGAGATGTACTTCATCACAAGGTAAAAGCGGCTCTCTTTATCGTCGTAAAAATAATCGTAGATGGTCGGGATCGAGACATGATCGAGCGAGGAAAGTATCATCGATTCGCGTTTGAAATCATTGATCGCCTTTTCCTGCTGCTCTTCTTCGATATGGGTCTGGACCATTTCCTTCACGGCCCTGAGCACTCCGCCAAGGTTGTTGTCGCTCGCCAGATAAACGGCGCCCATACCGCCTCCGCCGATCTTGCGAATGATCTCGTAGCGGCCATTGAGTTCTGTTCCTTCGGCCAGCGGCTTGAGTTTTGCACTCTTCTTTCCGTCGGTCTCGCCGACGCCGATATTGTGGGCTGTCGATGAAATTGCGTTCGCCGCCCCTGCCTCATCAACCGCTTCCGCGCACGGATCAAGGCCGCTGAGTTTCTGGCTCTCGGGATGCACACGTGTTTGTACATCATCAGGCCTGTCGCCTATCCGCGGCTCCATTATCCGGACCGAATCGAATGTCGACCGGGACGCATAGCTGTCAAATTGGCTTAGGTCCTCACCCGGCTTGATGATACTGTCCGCCTCCTCGGGCACAGAGCGGAGATCCGAACCGGCGAACGGTTCCGCGGCGTTCGCTGCTTGCTCGAAGATGGCCGGAGGCGGTGGTTCGACGATCTCAACACTTTCCGATAGCGTATCGATCACACGGCCTTCGGAATCAACCTCGACCGGTGTTTCAGCGGAAAAGGAGGGAAGATCTCCCGAAACCTCGATAACGGCATCTGCCGGCACTTCCGGCGCGCTATCGTGTACGACGGCAGCTGCGCTCGGTTCGGGTTCAGCCGCGGCGATTCCGGGCGGCGCGGTGTCGCGCGGCGAGGCCGCCGATTCAGGAACACTTTCGGCAATTTCCTCGGCTGAAAACTCTGAGGTCGAAGGGATCAGGTTGCCTTCCGTCTTGCCGAAATCGGCAAGCAGCGATGGAACCGGTGCCTCATCCATAACCGGAGATGGTTCATCAGCGGTTTCGGCCTTCACAGCATCGGGCAAAGCAGCAGAAGGAGCGTTTCCGGCCCGCATTTCGGCTAGTTGGCCGATCTGCGACGGCGGCATCATGATCGTGCTTTCCAGTGACTCATCGATCAATGATTCATCAACAGGCTCGGCCGGAGTTTCCGCAGTGGCCTCGGCCTCCAGGCGGATGCCGCAATACGGACAAAAAGCCTCCGCGTTTGCAACGGATGAGCCGCATTCAGGACATATCAATGTTTTTTCCTGTTCCAACTTGCTTTATCAACCTCGTCTAACGAAGTATGTGAAATCTGAGAAAAGTCTTGCCGACAATGATCTCATCCCCTTCGGTAAGTACCTGTGGATTGCCCGGCAGAAGCCGGCGGCCCCGATTTAGGAATGTACCGTTCGTTGAGCCGAGGTCCTCGATCATATGTATGTTTCCGCGAAATGTTATCCGCGCGTGACGCCGCGAGACCTTTGCGTCCGGATCGAACGCGTCCAGATCGACATCCGGGAAAATACCGTTGTCGGCGTCCCACCGCCCAATATACGATTCCTCGGCGGTCATAAGGAACTCTGTGTCCGCGCTGTCACCGCGTTCTATCACCAGTCGGCCATGCGAACCTTTCGTCGATTTGGTCTCAACCTGCTCGCCTTGCTCCGGAAACTCGAAAGGCTTGTCCATCACCGGCGGCACGCCAACCGAGGTAACCTGGGCGCCGCGTGAACCCGAATTGCTTACCTCGGGCTGCCGCATGGCTTCCGGCCCGCCGTTCGAATCCGCAGGAGCCGCGGCAGGCTGCGCAAGCCTGGTGCCGCATTCGTCGCAAAAACGCGACGTGTCCGGGTTCTCTTTAACGCAGGTCTGACATTTCATCATCGTGTTCAAGGGGTGACGCACGCCGTCAAACTCAGGCGCCGGGACAGAGGCCAAAAGACCACAGGTTAGTGTAACCGTTTATTTGATTTTCGTAAATGCCGCCAAAGGTTGCCTGGCGATTGCGCAAAGTTAAAATAAAACGTGTAAACTATTACCCTTTGAGCCAACTCGACACTTTTTTGAAACTTCAAATCGACGAAGGTCGTAATAACGGCTTGACGCTCGGATAGTGTACAGCTTTTTGGCTCTTGTCAGATCCTTTCGACGAAAAACATTGAGGATAAATTAAGGTATGGCCCTTAGCCGTAAGAAGAAAATAATAATCGGCTCATCTGTTGGGGTGCTTTTGCTGATTATCGTGATCGCCAGCATTTTTGCCACGCGCACTGACGTCCCCGAGGTGACGGTGGTCAAGGTCGAGACGCGCCCTGAATTGCGGTCGACCGTTACATCGTCCGGCGAGGTGCGTCCGATCCAGTTTATGAACCTCACGAGTGAGGTCCAGGGAAAGATCGAAGAGATCACGGTCAAAGAGGGCGACAAGGTCAAGAAAGGCGATGTGCTTGTCAGGCTCGACCCGGATCAGCTTGAATCGAGCACGGACGCACAGTTTGCCGCGTATCAGTCGGCGCAGGATGATGTGCGATCCTCGCAGACCCAGGTTTCCGCCGCCCAGAACAATCTGGCACAGGCACAGCAGTCGTTGAATCAGGCCGAGGTTGCCGTTGATTCGGCACGGCAAAATGTGATCACGTCAGAAACCGAGGTCAACCGGGCACAGGTCGATCTGACCGCCGCCCAGCGCGAAATGAAGCGGAGCGAGCGGCTGGTGGAAAGCGGCGTTGTTTCGCGTCAGGAACTTGATACAAATCGTGACAAGTACGAGACGGCGCGGGTCGCCCTTGCGACGGCGAAAGCTCGGCTTGAAGCACAAAAGATAGCTGTCAGAGATGCTCAATCGCGGCTTGCCTCGCAGCAGGTTTCGGTCAAGGACGCTCGCCGTGCCGTAAATACGGCCGAGATAAACGTGAATTCGAGCCAGTCGCGTGTGGACCAGCAGGCGGCGGTGCTTCGTGGATCTCGAAACCAGCGGAATAAGTCAGTCGTGGTCGCCCCGATCAACGGTGTCATCGCCGAGATACCTTCAAAGGTTGGTACCTTCGCCGTTGCGGGACTTTCGACAACCGCCCTGCTGACCATTGCGGATATGTCGCAGGTCAATGTTGAGGTCAAGGTTGACGAGACCGAGATCGACAAGGTTGCCGTCGGGCAAAAGGTCAAGATAAAGGTCGATGCATTCGGCGATACCGAACTCGATGGCGAGGTGCTGCAGAAAACGCCGCTTGCGGTCGGCAAATCGGCAACGTCCGGCGGCCTTTCGACCAACATCAACGTCCAGGAAGCAAAGGAGTTTCGCGTTGTTATTCGGCTGGTAAACCTTACGGAGGAGCTACAGTCTTCGCTCCGTCCGGGCATGAGCGCAACAGCGACAATTACGACAAAGACCGTCGAAAATGTACTGGCCGTACCGCTGCAGGCAGTCGTCGAAAAGAAACCGGATGAATCACGCGGCGGCGGAGCCAATACGATGAGCCCGCCGAACGCGCCTGAGCCGGCCGATAAGCCGAAACCGGTAAAAGGCGTTTTCATCCTCGACGGAAATAAAGCCAAGTTCGTACCTGTCGAAACTGGTATCACCGGCGAATCAGACATTCAGATAACCTCCGGGCTTTCGCCGGGGCAGGAAGTGATCACGGGGCCGAGCCGCGTGCTCAACACCCTCAAGGACGACACCGTTGTAAAACGGCAGGAGAAGAAGGAAGGCGGCGGCCCGCCAAAGAGCTAAGTTGCGGGTGGAAGATGTACAAATTCATGGACGACGAGAACGGAGAACGGCAGACGGCGCCTGCAAACGTGGCCCAGACGGAGCAGGGCTTGATCCTGATGAAGAACATCTGGAAGACATACCAGATGGGCATCGAGGAGTTGCATGCGCTGCGAGACGTTTCGTTCAGCGTTAATAAGGGCGAATACCTTGCGATCATCGGCCCGTCCGGGTCAGGTAAATCGACGTTGATGAACTTGATCGGATGTCTTGATTCACCGACTAAGGGCGATTATTGGATCAACGGAAACCTTGTTTCGACGATGACCGATGATGAGCTTGCTCGCATCCGGAACAAGGAGATCGGCTTTGTTTTCCAGACTTTTAATCTTTTGGCCCGGGCAACGGCACTTCATAATGTGGAGCTGCCGCTGATATATGCCGGAATGGGCTCCGGGGAAAGGTACGAAAAGGCACAGGCCGCGCTTGCTTCGGTAGAGCTTGGCGATCGCGTTGGGCATAAGCCGAATGAGCTATCTGGCGGCCAGCGGCAGCGTGTTGCTATCGCACGGGCATTGGTAAATCATCCTTCGATCCTGCTGGCGGATGAACCGACCGGAGCCCTTGATTCAAAGACCAGTGTCGAGATCATGGCCCTCTTCGAAAAGCTCCACGCCGAAGGCAACACCATCATCATCGTTACGCACGAACACGAGGTCGCCGAACGCGCCCATAGGGTCATTACCATCCGTGACGGACGCATCGAGAAAGACGAAAAGATAAAGTAGATTTATTTAACGCAAGTTTACGGCCTTTCTGACCGTCGGTCCGATGAGATCGATAGTCAGAAAGGCCGAAGTTTTTCGAGATGCACAGTTCCAGCCGGGCGGAATTTTTGATACGGCTTGTACTGTGCGAGCCTTAATAGTTGTGGGTCGCACGTTTTGAGCAAAAAAAAGGACGACTTTCGCCGTCCTTCCCCGCCTTCCGAGCGTCCCCTTTGTCGTTTGAAACCTTCAAATCGACCATTGGCGATGTAAATCGCCCTGATTCGGTATGGCGGATAGTCTGTTGAAATAAACATTCCCCCGCCGGTTCCAGTTTTTTTCCGTGATCGCCAAGCAAGATTGCGTCACACGCTTAACGCGTCGTGGGCAAGCGAAACGTATCAAGCTTTTTCAAGCGTGGCCGCGGGCGTAGCGTTCTGATCTTGTGGTGCAGGTTTATTCTACTCCGCATTTCTTGGCGAGCTTTGCGTGAAGTAAAACCAAGTTTCACGCAAGGCGGCAAAGGCCGCAAAGAAACGCCAGGAAGACAAATTGAGTCGAGGAGCACCACTTCCACGTCCGGAACCGGAAAAGGGTGTCAAAGATCGGAGTTTGCCGATCTTCAGACACCCTTTTAGCACTATGAAAACGCGAGATGGCTATTTATTCGTGTCAGGACGCATCCGCGCCGCGGTGGATCGGGCCTTTGCTCCTTCGAGCGCAAGCTGCTTCGCCTGGGGAACAAGTTCGATCGCCTTTCGCAGCTGATTATCGTATTCGTTCGAGACCTGAAGCGAGGTTTCCGTGCCATAGGCCGCCGAAACAAGCTCTGACCGCAATATCCGCTCGACAAACTCACGTTCCTTATCGACCTGCGCCGGCGTGTATTTATACTTTTCGACCGCGAAAGTCTTGAACTTCTGAAAGAGCTGTTCGGTCATCGGGAAATCCTTGGCACTAATATCGTGATCGAAAACAATAGGTTTATCGACCTTGTACGTTTCAAATCCCTTGACCCGTCCATAAGCGAGATCCAAAGCGAACGCAAAAATAGGATTGTTCAGTTTCTGCTGAAAGCGAAATCGCTCGGTCGTTATCGTATCCGGTTTGATATGGACGTCCGGCGAGATGCCGCCGCCGCTGTAAACCGGCCGTCCGGCGTCCGTCTTAGATTCGGGGCCTTTTGGCGTGCCCTCATCCGCGGCGTCGTCCGAACCGATGCCGCCGTTGGTGTAATAATCGTAGAGGTTTCCGTTCGAATAATCCCGCTGGATCAGCCTCCCCGCGGGTGTTTCATACTTTGCGATCGTCAGCAGGAGCATCGATCCATAATCAAGGACGAACGGATTTTGGACCAACCCCTTGCCGAACGTTGTTTCGCCGACGATCAGGGCCCGGTCATGGTCCTGCAGGGCGCCGGCCAGGATCTCCGTCGCCGAGGCCGAATTGCGATTGACCAGAACTACGACCGGAAGCGTTTCAGGTGCCGGATTATCCGCCCTGTACGGGACCGTCACACCGTCGAGACGGCCGCTTTGAGTAAAGACCGTCTGGCCCGCCGAAAGGAATGTGTTTGCAACCCGATAGGCCTGTCCGACGAGGCCGCCGCCGTTGTTCTTTAGGTCAAGGACAAGCTGCTTCATCCCATTTAGCTTCAAACGCCGCATTGCCTCAACAAATTCGGCATATGTCGTTTGATTGAAGCCGCCGCTCATCGCGATATAGCCCACACCGGGTCTGATCATATAGGCCTCGGAGATGGACGGCTGCGGCACCGAATCACGAATGATCTCGACGGGTTCACGTTTGCCGGTCCCGTTGCGTTCGACAACCAGGTTCGCCTTTGTCCCACGCGGCCCGCGCAAAAGATCTCTGACCTGAGAGTACGGCTTCCCGAGGACCGAAACGCCGTTTACCTCAACTATCTTGTCACCGAACCGCAACCCAGCCCGATTTGCGGGAGCGTTGTCGAATGTCGCTCGAATGTACGTCGCAATCACCTTTCCGCTCGGATCGCTCAGATCGCCGATGGTCGCACCGATACCGTAATATCTGGAGCTCTGATCGGTCTTGAACTGTTCGAACTCCTTTGCATCAAAGTAATTCGAGTGCGGATCAAGCGTGTGCAGCATTCCATCGATCGACGACTTGAATATCTCGTTGTAATCGAGCTTTTTGCCGACGACGTGATTCGCCTCGATCACGGAAAGTGCCTCGGCCACATCATGCTCGATGTTCTCGGCCGTTACCGCCTTTCCGGTCTTTGATGAACTAACGGACGAGCCCGGAAGGTTCTTTGAAATTCCCTGGCCTTGTCCAAGTACGGATGTTGAAATGAAGAGTGCAAAAACAACAAAAAGTAAGGCTGAATGATTTCTCACTACGTAAGATCTCCCTGAATCAAACTGCGGCAAAGGTCAAAATCGTCAAAAAATGATAACATTCCTTTGAGGAAATTGCGACGGAATTAGTTGCTTCCGCAATCGGCGGACATTGGGTTATACGGCCGCCGGGTCAAACTTGTTCACGGCGGACGGTAACTGTCTGTGAACATTCTGCGTATTCCTGCATCTGCCTGTCGTGCCAATGGGTCATCTGCTCGAAATCTCCGGTCTAAAAACGACTTTTGCGACGCGCGCCGGCCTGGTAAAGGCGGTTGACGACGTTAGTTTCAGCATTGGTGAAGGTGAATTCCTCGGGCTCGTAGGCGAATCGGGCTGCGGAAAATCGATCACGGCGCTGTCGATCATGCGGCTTATATACCCGCCTGGCAAGATCAGCGGAGGATCGATACGGTTTAAGGGTGAGGAGTTGACCACCGCGGCCGAAGACCGGATGCGGGCGATCCGCGGCAATGACATCGCGATGATCTTTCAGGACCCGATGACCTCGCTGAATCCGGTCTTTACTGTGGGTGAACAGATCGCCGAGGCACTTCGGCTTCATCGGAAACTTGATAAAAAGGCGGCCTGGGCCGCAACTGTAGAGGCAATGGAGGAAGTTGCGATCCCGGGTGCCGAACGGCGCGCCCGCGATTATCCGCACCAGCTTTCCGGCGGAATGCGGCAGCGCGTGATGATCGCAATGGCACTGGCTTGCGACCCTGAACTGCTGATAGCCGATGAGCCGACAACGGCTCTGGATGTTACGATACAGGCCCAGATCCTTGAACTGCTGGACGAGCTTCGCCGGACGCGGAATTTGGCCGTGCTGTTGATAACGCATGATCTCGGCGTTGTAGCCGAAACGGCAGACCGGGTATGTGTGATGTACACGGGCAAGATCGTCGAACAGTCGGGCGTCGAGACGATGTTTGACGATCCGAAACACCCGTACACACGCGGGCTGCTTGCCTCTGTTCTCAAATTGTCGCAGTCGGACGCGGAAAAGGGCCAGAGGCTCCAGACGATCGAAGGTACGGTTCCAAGCCCGACCGATCTGCCGCCCGGGTGCCATTTCGAACCGCGATGCATTTATCGAATGCCGGAATGTTCGCAGCACCCGATCGAACTGTACGATGTTGGCGGCATCGCTGAGGTCCGGTGCCTTTTGTTCGATAAAGAGTCGAGCCCGCAGCCGGTCCATGCATCTATCTTAGATGCCGAGGCCCGCACGTGAGCAGGTGCTCTAGTCATTTTCGTGTCTTCTTTTTCGTGGGTTTCGTGGTAGTGGGAGGAAATCCCGACCACAAAATCCACGAAATGAAGACACGAAAAATGCACGAAAAGAAGGTTAAATACAAGTAAGACCAATTGTTTCCGGCTCTGACAGCTTTCATTTTTTCTAATGGCATTTGCGCAACCAACCTTTTCACCGGAAGCACTAGTCCAGGTCCGCGATCTGGTGAAATACTTTCCTATCGAGAACAGCGATGACGTCGTCCGCGCGGTTGACGGGGTTTCTTTTTCGATCTTGCAGGGTGAAACACTTGGCCTTGTCGGTGAATCAGGCTGCGGAAAATCAACGGTCGGCCGCTGTGTGCTTAGGCTGCACGAACCGACAAGCGGAGAGGTATGGTTCGAAGGCAAAGAAATAACGAACCTGCCGGCGCGGGAAATGCAGGCCCTGCGCCGCCAGATGCAGATCATCTTTCAAGACCCGTACGCCAGCCTCAATCCGCGCCACAGCATTTTGTCGATCGTTTCGGAGCCGCTGAAGATACATGCCATCGGCACAAAACAGGAAAGCACCGAACGGGTCGCCGACCTGCTCGCAAAAGTGGGGCTTGACCCGCGATATATGCACCGCTATCCGCACGAATTTTCCGGCGGTCAGCGGCAGCGGATCGGCATCGCTCGTGCATTGGCTCTCAATCCGAAGCTGATCATATGCGACGAACCGGTCTCTGCCCTTGATGTGTCCGTGCAGGCGCAGGTCGTTAATCTGCTGCAGGACCTGCAGGCAGAGTTTGGTTTGACCTATCTGTTCATATCGCACGGCCTGGCGATTGTGGAGCATATCTCGACGCGAGTTGCGGTGATGTATCTCGGCAAGATCGTCGAAATAGCTGATGCCCGCGACCTGTACAAAGAGCCGCTCCACCCGTATACACAGGCCCTGCTTTCGGCCATTCCGGTGCCCGACCCAAAACGAAAGCGTGAGCGGACGGTACTGACCGGTGATGTCCCAACCCCTATCGACCCGCCGTCAGGATGCAGGTTCCGGACACGCTGTCCGATCGCTATTGAAGAGTGTTCGAAAGTCGTGCCCGAACTCCGCGAACTTAGGTCCGGGCATTTTGCTGCCTGCATTCGGGCAGAATAGTTTGCCGGCTACTGACTGCCTCTGAATCGTGCACGTTATTATCTTGAAACGAAATCGGTTATTATTCGTACAAAAGTCGGAAATAATCCAATAGAAGTTGTTGTCGTAACCCATGGTTCCGGCCCATTGCCGGTGCCCACAGGAGGAATGAACAATGCCAGAAACGTACGAGGAGGCCGGTAACGCCGCGCCTTCGCAGGCTCCCGAAATGTCTGAGGTCGGGACCATTGTGAACATCTTTTTTGAACCCGGCCGCACATTTGAAGACCTTCGGCGAAAGCCAAGGTGGATCATGGGCATGGTCCTGATCGCACTGTTGGTCTCAGCCTATGCCTTTGGTATTTCATACAAGGTAGGCGAAGCCGGGATGCGGCGGTTTATGGTCGAGCAGTTAGAGAAAAACCCAAACATCCAATCGCTCGACCCCGAAGCAAAGGCCAATGCGATCGACATGCAGTTGAAGATCCAGGGCTACATGCGTTATTCGATTCCCATTTTTGTAGTGATCGCGCTATTCATCGGAGGCCTGCTTTATTTTCTTGGGACCAAGGCGTTTGGCGGCACCGGTGGATTCATGCAGTCGCTTTCCGTGTGGGTCTATTCGTCGATACCGCCGACCGTACTGGCGATGCTCGGAAGTTTTATTGTACTGGCTATAAAGTCCGCGGATGAGATCGATCTTGCCACTAGCCAGCGCGGCCTGATCAACGCCAACCCAAGCATGTTGATCGACGGAAAGGCCCATCCGTTGCTGGCAACCTTGATCGCTACCGTTGACGTTTTCATGATCTGGGGCTGGATACTTGCCGCGATCGGATTGCGGATCACGAATCGCTTGTCGTCCGGTTCGGCCTGGGGAGTCGTGATAATTATCGCGGTGATCGGTGTGCTGTTTCGGCTACTTGGGGCGATCTTTTCGGGGAATCCGGGTTGATAATAAAGGGAAGGTTAAAGCCTCTGATACCCTCAGCGTGATTCCGCGTAACAGTCTGCGTCCTCTGCGTAACCAGATAGCTGGCCGCAGAGGACATTTGTTTCACTCGTACCGAAGCGATTCGATCGGGTCAAGCCGGGCGGCCTTCCATGCCGGCCAAAGGCCGAAGATCAGGCCGATACCAACACTGGCGAAGAATCCGGCGATGGGCGCCCAAAGCGGCACATAAGATGGCAAGACGAGTTTCACCAAAAGAGTTAGCAGCCAGCCGATGAGCAGCCCGACCATGCCGCCGAAACCGGTCAGCGTTGCGGCCTCGATCAAAAATTGAAGCAGAATATCGCTCTGTTTTGCCCCGATCGCCTTGCGGATACCGATCTCACGCGTCCGCTCCGTCACGGACACAAGCATTATGTTCATTACACCGATACCGCCGATCATCAGGCCGATCGATGAAATGACTATCATTGCGGCGGCAACGCCGGCCGTGATCGATTTGAACTGTTCAATAATGCTGGCCGCCGTTTCCACCGAAAAATTATTAGGCTGGCCAAAGGGCACCTGACGGCGAACCCGCAAAAGATCCTGGACGTCATCCTTCGCCTTTTCCAGCATGCCTTCCTTCGCGACAGCAAGAATGAACATGTCTTCGGCGTTAGGTTTTAATTTCAGCGCCGCGCCCAAGGGCATATAAATAACATTACTCTGGTCGTTGTTTCCGCCGCCGCCGCCAAAAAGCTGCTCCTTTTTTTCGAGTACGCCGATAACTCGAAAGGGTGTCCCGCCGATCTCGAGTTCTTCACCGATCGGATCCGTATAAGGGAAATACGCGTCCACCACCGACATTCCGATCAGACAAACGTTGGCCTTTTCGTCGCTTTCGCTCTGTGAGAACCAGCGCCCCTGCATGAGCACCTCACTTGTTGTCTTTTCTATGTCGGGCAATGTGCCCTGAAGTTGAACCGACGAGGATGACTTACCGTTCCTGCCGGTGACAAGGATCTTGGAGCCCCAATAGTTGTTTGAGACATCAAGGAAAGGAACCGAGGTTTCTATCGAAGGAAGGTTCTTGATCGCGTTAGAATCTTCGACGGTCAGCGGCTTTCGCATCCGTTCTTCACGCGACCGCCTGCCGGTGGTAAAGCCAATGTTGAATTTGTACAGAAAGATCGAGCGGGTGCCGAAAGATTCGACCTGTTTTTCAACCGCTACATTGATGCCGCTGATGATCGACGATATCAGCATTACCGTGATAACGCCGACGACAACGCCGAAGATGGTCAAAAACGAGCGCAGCTTGTTGCCCCGTAGCGTGTCCAGCGCCATCATCAGGTTCTCATAAAATCTGCTGCCCAATAATCTGACCATGATCAATCGGCCCTCAACGCTTCTATCGGATCAAGCCGTGC
>CAUJFK010000032.1 GCA_963169175.1 Acidobacteriota bacterium
AGGGTGGGATTCGAACCCACGGAACCCGTTAAGGCTCACAGCATTTCCAATGCTGCCAATTCAACCGCTCTTGCACCTTTCCGTGAAAACCTGACGAGCCAAGTATACAAAAATCCGGCAAAGAATTCATCCCGCTTCAGAAGCGAGTAAATTGCCGGCTTTGGATCATGTCGTTATATGCCTTGATCACCTTTTGCGGTGAGCCGTCAACCATCCAGCCGGCGCCGGAGCCGATAAAGCGGCGTTCGCTGTCAGAAAATTTCTGCCCATCGCGGATGCGGCGCATCATCTCTTTTGAGGCCTTTGTGAACTCATCGCACGATCGGGCGTACGAATCGCCCATCGACTTGCTGTTGTCAACGCGAAGCTGCTCGACAGTAGTGCCAAAATCGTCGATCAGAGGACTGATATCGTCAGCCTTCATCGCTTCGAATTCGTGTTCCTGGATATAATTCTTGATCTTTTTTGCCTTAATACCGCTTTCGACCACCAGCGCTTCATAATGCTTGCCGGCTTCGGTCAGGCGGGCAAGTTCTTTCTCGGAAACATTGTCCTCAAGTTTATCGACCTCAGCCTGAAACGCATCATTTGCACCCTGAAACGCCTTAAACGCCGACATCAAACCGGCGTGGGCCGCCTTGCCCCTGGCAAAATTATCGTCCTTGTAATCTTCCTGTTCGTAATAGGCGTAGATGCCGCGGATCTGGCCGATAACGTCCTTCATCGCTGTCACATATTTGTCCGCGGCGTCGTCGAGTTCAGGCATTGACGGTTCGAGTGCTTTTGCAGACGCGACCGCTGTTTCACAGTCCGCACCGTCGCCGTTGACATCATATAGGCCATAGACGATCGATTCTTTGCCGGTTGGACCCTGATCAAGATTTTTCACCCAAGAGGCGTACCGGTTCTGGCTCTCGATAATGCGGTTCGAGTAGCGGTTATAGCAGTCGGTGATGTAAAAATTCGTCTTTTTGACGAGCGAGTCGCCTTGATCGGTATCGATGTTTGCGGGCGTACGGCCGGGCTGGCTATTCGTCGGCGTCGGCGGTACCGGCGGGGCCTCACCGCGGGCTTTTTTGACCAGTTCGGAAATGCGGGCACATCCAAGTGTCGCGGCCAATACAAGCGAAACAAAAACAAGGATGAAGACGGGACGGCTCGTAGTTCTTTGCTGCATAGTTTTGCGCATACGAACTGAATGACGTGGATCTGTGAGGGATTTTGCTGGCGGAGAGGGTGGGATTCGAACCCACGGAACCCGTTAAGGCTCAACAATTTTCGAGACTGCCCGATTCAACCACTCTCGCACCTCTCCGCGCGAATTGATTATTCTACCGGGTAATGCCGGAAAAATTCAAGTTCGCGGGCTAACAGCCCAGGTCTAAGTGCCGGCAGATCAAAAAGAATCTTCTTAGTTTCGTGCGTTTCCCCTATTGTTCGTGGTTTTTCGTGGTGAAAATGGAGAAGGCAGTACCACGAATTGCACGAAACAAGATGCGAAAATTCACGAAGGAAGTTTTCTTCTGCCTAATGCGGAGGCTTGGAACAAACCCTTTAATAGTCGCCTGTTCTTCAGCGACGCTTCTTGAAAAAATCCTGCATCAGGGAACGGCACTCATCGGCCAGGACGCCTGATGTTATCTCAAGGCGGTGATTCAGAGCATCGTTATCACAAAGCCGGAACAAGGTTTCGACTGCACCGAAGCGTTCATCCGCCGCTCCGTACACAAGGCGCTTGACGCGTGCGTTTACCAAAGCACCCGAGCACATTACGCAGGGTTCGATGGTTGTGTACATCGTCGTGCCGGTAAGCCGGTAGTTGCCGATCCTGGCGGCGGCCGAGCGCAGAGCAACGATCTCGGCATGGGCGGTCGGGTCGCTGTCGGTGATAGTGCGATTAAAGCCCGACGCAAGCAATTCGCCGTTCTCGCCGATCAGGCAGGCTCCGATAGGCACTTCATCAAGCGCAACTGCCTGGCCGGCGCACTCGATCGCGAGGCGCATAAATTTTTCATCTTCAGCATTCATTTATCGAGACACCACAAAGCCTGAAACTCTCATTCTGAAGCCGGACCTCATGCATTGGCAAGACGGGCACGACGGGCTTGGACCTGATTGCAAGACGCAACACGAGAATGGTATCCTGTCATACAGCGGAAGTTTCGCGCTCCTTCCGTATTCCATTCCCGATGAAAGACGAAGCTCGGGCCTCGAGCCAGATGTCCGACGAAGAACTACACATAACAAAAGTCCCGGAATCGTTCCGAGCCTTTGCCGAAGAGGTCCATAAGCGGAAAGAAAGGCCCAAGCCCGCTCCGCAGACGATCGCTCAAAAGCTGAACCCCTCTGAGTTCAATACCGCGATGGTGCATTTTTATCGCGGCGAACTCCAGCGGTCAAATGTTTGGCGCGGAAGGCTGGACGCAACGACCAACTGGGCTGTCATTACCGCCGGTGCGACACTCTCGTTCGTTTTCAGTTCGCCGGATAACCCGCACTTTGCCATTCCTATTAACTCAATACTGGTTTCGATCTTTCTGTTCATGGAAGCTCGCCGCTATCGGTATTATGAGGTTTGGGCGAACCGCGTTCGCGTGCTCGAGACCGGATATTTTGCGCCTATGCTGTCGCAGCGGACGATTCCGCCTGATCAGGAGTGGGCCGAACATATTTCGGCCGATCTGTTGACGCCGCATTTTACGATCAGCGTTTGGGAAGCCCTCGGACGGCGGCTGCGGGCGAATTATCTTTGGATATTCATACTGCTCGCTCTGTCGTGGACACTTAAGATCTTTATTCACCCTTCGCCGATCCCTACACTAACGGCATTAGACCGGGATCGGTTCTGGGAACTTCTGTTTGCACGGGCACAGGTTGGCATTGCTCCGGGATGGTTGGTCGTCCTTGTGGGTGCGCTCTTTAATACAACGATCTTTTTTATCGCGTTCGGTACATTGAAGCTGAAACGATCTTCAAGTGAGGTTCTGCCGCTCGAAAGCCTTGAGTGGCACCCGTTGAGGCAAGTTTCTGAATGGGCCGGGTCGAACCTGACACGGAGGCCAACGCTGAGCCGTACCAAGAAGGCACGCCAGCGAATGCGGTCTATCCATAAGACCGAGATATAACTTAAGTTAAGTTGCGAACTCTGCGGGGAAACTGCTATTTTCTCTATTAAAATAAGAAGGTTTTAGGAGATAAAGTATCTATGCCGATCGAACTGGATGAGCGCGGGCGGGCGCTTGAAAACGAATATTTTCATCGAAAAGAGAAGGAACTTCTCGAAAAAATGAAAGCGAAGATCGAGGGCGAAAATGCAAAGAGCCTCGATCTTAAGTGCCCGAAATGTGATGGCACGCTTTATGAAGCAGACTACGATGACGTCAAGATCGACGTTTGCAATAAATGCGCCGGCGTGTGGCTGGACCCAGGCGAACTAGCACAGATCGCGGCGAAGGAAGAACAGAGCGGCGGATGGTTTAGCCGGTTCTTTGGATAAAGGAGTTTTGATGACCGGACAATGGCGGCCAACACGCATTTCGGTTTCGACGATGATCATTTTGATCGTCGGGCTATTGCAGATCTCGCCGGCGTTCGGCGCTCCGCAACAGCCTGCTCGCGCGGCATCAAATCCCGTCGAAACCCATAAGCTGGCAAGTAAGCTGATGGGCCGCGATATGCCGTATCGCGTAGTTCTGCCCGCCGATTATGCCTCGGATGCCGCGGCGACAACGCGATATCCGGTCTTGTTTTTGCTTCATGGGCTTTACGGCCATTACGATAACTGGACGGATAAGACGGCGATCGAAGACTATGCAGCCGGCTTCAAATTCATTATTGTTACCCCCGAAGGTGCTGACGGCTGGTACACCGATAGTGTTTCGGCGCCGGACGATAAGTACGAGAGCTACATCATAAAGGAACTGATCCCGGAGGTGGACAAGAAGTTTCGCACTCTCGCAGACCGCGGGCACCGAGGCATCGCCGGTTTGTCGATGGGCGGCTATGGATCGCTCAAGTTCGGCATTAAGTATCCGGACCTGTTCGTCGTGGCAGGATCGTTCAGCGGGGCACTTGGTGCAACGACCTATACTGAGAAGAGCAACGGTGCCATCGCAAAGTCGATCGATCTGGTTTACGGCCCTCCCGACAGCGATACGCGAAAGGCAAACGACATTTTCAAACTTGTCCGCGATCTGACACCGGAAAAGCAAAAGCCGCTTCCGTTCATCTATCTCGCCTGCGGCACCGAAGACTTTTTATTCCAAAGCAATCGTGATTTTGATTCACTGCTGATCGAAAAAAAGGTCCCGCATGAATATCGTGAATTGCCGGGCGTGCACGATTGGAAATTTTGGGACGGGCAGATACAGCAATTTCTGCAGGTCGCCGATCGGATGTTTTCGCCTTGATCGGGATTTGACGTACAAGAATATCGGCGACTTCTTTGACGAAGAGATAAGAAGCTATGAAGCGAGATTTATCCGAAGCACTAAGGCCGGACCTGGAGCAGTTGTCACCGGCAGAGGCCGAGAAGACTGCGATACGGCTCGAGGCACGGATAATGTTCGGGCCCGAAGCGGGGATCGTGGTGGTGCGGATGTTTGACGAACGGAATATAGACCCGACGGCACCGGAATTCGACAAGCAGATGTTCCTGAAGGAAGTCCAAAGCGCGATGAACGGCTGATCACCCAACGAGCGTGATTGGATAGAGAAGCGGTCAAACGGCAATACTGCATTCGGCGAGGCGGCTTGCGCTATGTTGGATATCGCGGGGCATTGGAGAGCTATGGTTTTTATGAAAAAGTCATTTATCGCGGTTGCGATCTGCTTCGCCATTTTGTGCTTTGCACCCAGTCTGACACAAGCGCAGGAACGGACCGAGATAAACAACGCCCCGGCTGCCAAAAAACTCCTGGGGCGGCATCTGTTTTCTCTTCAATGGATAAGCTGGGACCATTTCGGTACGGCCACCGTGACGAACCGGCGCGGTGTATATCGCATCAATGGCAAACAGAAGGGCCGCGGCAACAGTGACCTTCTCACGATCGACGGGAAGATAGCTTCGATCGACGAAAATCAATTCACTTTCGATGGAACGATCGTCACCCAGGTGAGCCATATCAATAGCGGTGCCCCATGCACCCGCGAAGGCGAATTTGTGTTTAAGATAACAGGCAAGCGGCGGTATTGGAGGCTGATGCAGATGGATAATCCCTGCGATCCGGTTACAGATTATGTCGATATTTACTTCAAATAAGACTATGCGTCGGTTAGTTATCTTTTTGATCGTTCTTGTTGTAACCACAGCGGCCTTTGCTCAATCGGCAGCCAATTCCGCGGATCCATCCGCCGCCAGACGCCACGCACTATTAAAGGCACAGGTGCGGGTTTCCGAGATACAGAATGCCCTCAAGAGGGCGAATCTCGACGGCTGGCTATTTTTCGATTTTCGCGGAAGCGACATACTTATCCCGCGCATCCTCGATAGCGGCCGGATGAGCGGAACGCGGCGGTGGTTCTATTACATACCCAGCTCCGGTGAGCCGGTAAAGATTGTCCACTCGATCGAGCCAGGCCAGCTTGATTCACTGCCGGGCAGAAAACTGATCTACCGCGAATGGCAGCTTCTAAAGTCGCAGGTCGGCAAGGCGCTGTTTCCGAACGGCAAACCGAAAACGGCATTGAAGATCGCAATGGAATATTCGCCTAACAACGATATCCCCTACATTGCCCGTGTGGATGCCGGAACGATCGAGATGGTGCGGTCGCTTGGCGTAAAGGTCGAATCCAGCGCCGATCTGGTTCAGCAGTTTGAGGCTGTCTGGACACCCGAACAGCTTGCTATGCACACCGAGGCGGCGACAAAAATGCAGAAGGTCATCCTTGAGACCTTTGCCGACATTAAACGCCGCATTAACGCAAATATCCCGACAACCGAGAACGATGTACAGCAGTTCATGGTGAAACGATATGCCGAGGTTGGATTGAATCCGTCGCCGATGGACGTCTCAGTGAACGCGAACGCTGCATCGCCGCACTACTTCCCAAGGCCTGGACAAGGTGCTCCCATCACGCGAGGCGACCTGGTTTTAATAGATACGGTTTCGAAAGTTGCGAACAAACAACGTGCACCCGCGGCTGACCTGACGTGGGTCGGTTATGTCGGCGAAACAGTACCGGCAGAGTACACAAAGATCTGGGACCTTGTTTATGATGCACAGCAATCTGCATACAGGGCGATCCGCGATGCGTTCAAGAACGGCAAGCCGATTACCGGAGCACAGGCCGATGACATTTCACGAGCTGTTATTACGAAAGCCGGTTATGGCGACCAGTTTCTGCATCGCACGGGCCATTCGATCGGCGAAGAAGGCCACGGCAATGGAGCGAACATTGACAATCTCGAAACGCGCGACTCGCGGCGCCTTATCCCTGGAACAGCCTTTTCGCTCGAACCGGGCATCTATCTTGAAGGGAAATTTGGCATCAGGTCAGAGATAGATGTGTACATCGACGGCAGCAATGTGATCATAACCGCACCGCACCAGACCGAGATCATTCCGATAATGAAATAGATCTTTACCACAGAGGCGCAGAGACACAGAGGATTTTTTTACGAAACTCTGTGTCTCTGTGCCTCTGTGGTAAGTTAACACTTATGCTGAATTTTGCTATCCAGACCGCGCGCGAGGCGGGGGACGTGCTGCTTGAAAAATTTGGGCGGATCACATCCATCACGAAAAAGGGCGATATCAATCTCGTGACCGAGGCCGATCTGGCGTCCGAGGCGTTGATAATCGAACGGATCAAGTCCTATCAACCGCGTCACGCGATTCTCGCTGAGGAATCCGGTGAGGCGATCGTTATCGGCGGCGATACAAAATGGAAATGGATAATCGATCCGCTTGACGGCACGACCAATTACGCACACGGCTATCCGTGTTTTTGCGTGACGATAGCACTCGAGCACGACGGTGAGATCGTTGTCGGCGTGACCTTTGACCCGACCCGCAATGAGATGTTTGCCGCCGAAAAGGGCGGCGGTGCCACGCTGAACAGCAAGCCGATCAGCGTATCGGCTGAAACAAAGTTGTCGGACTCGCTGATCGTCACCGGCTTTCCGTATAATTTCCGCGATAAGCCGCATTTTGAACGGGCTTTCACCGAGTTTCTTCTGCGGTCGCGTGGTGTTCGGCGTGACGGTTCGGCGGCTATAGATATGGCGTACGTCGCGTGCGGGCGGTTCGAAGGATTTTGGGAAGAAGGCCTGCATCCGTGGGACGTGGCCGCCGGCAAACTACTTATCGAAGAAGCGGGCGGAATGATCAGCTACTACGACGGGTCGGAATTCAGCATTTATTCACCTCCGATCTGCGCCAGCAACGGCCGCGTTCATGAGCAGATGCTCGAAGTTCTTCGCTAGCTGAGGGGGCCGCATTTTCGCGTCTTCGTTTTGTGTATTTCGTGGATCTGGTTTGCAAGCTTCGCTACCCGCGAAACAACACGAAACCACGGAACGAACCTCACGAATCAGACATTTTTTCATTAAGGTCCTATTCGGAAATACACAGACATTTTGCCCTTGTTAACGCGTCGGCTTGTGCATATGTTAATCTAGCCCCATCGATTTATGGCATGGTTTCGCAGAGACAGACCAAAGATAGAGGATCAATCTTCCGACGAGGAGCGCAATGTACGCACTGAAGGCATTTTTGTTAAATGCTCAGAATGCGACACTTCGCTTTACAAAGGCGAACTTCTTGAATCGCTGCAGGTCTGCACCCATTGCGACTATCATTTTCGGCTGCCGGCCCGTGATCGGCTTGCTTCGCTGTTTGATGACGGGATCTATGAGCGGCTGGATGAGGATGTAACGTCGGCCGATCCGCTTAATTTTGTCGATACCAAGCCTTATAAACAGCGGATCGAGGCGGCGAAGGCAAGCTCGGGCCTGCCCGAAGCGATCGTGTCGGGTTCGGGCAAAGTCGGCGGCCATCTGGTTTATGCCGGTGCAATGGACATGTCATTCATCGGTGGATCTATGGGCTCGGCAGTGGGTGAGAAGATAACCCGGCTGATCGAACGCGCGCTCGAAAACCGCGGGGCCGTGATCGTGTTTGCCGCGTCCGGCGGTGCACGTATGCAGGAAGGCACCCTGAGCCTGATGCAGATGGCAAAGATATCGGCCGCTCTCGCCATGCTGCATGACGCACGGTTACCATTCATCTCCGTCCTTACCGACCCGACAACCGGCGGTGTGACCGCAAGCTTTGCAATGCTTGGTGATGTGAATCTCGCCGAGCCAAAGGCACTGATCGGTTTTGCCGGCCCACGCGTGATCGAACAAACCATCCGGCAGAAACTGCCAAAGGGCTTCCAACGCAGCGAATTCCTGCTCGAACACGGAATGGTAGATATGGTCGTCGACCGGCGAAAGATGAAGGAAACGATAGCCAGGACGCTCGACTTTATGATGAACAAGGCTGCGGCTGCCTAACGGCCCTGCGCGTTTGGACGCTGGGCCATTCAATGGATAAAATAAAAGTTTGGCCGATCTCCAAATGGCGATCGGCGTAATTGATAGCCACTTATTTGTTTATGAGCACATTAACATTCGGGATCATCAAACCTGACGCGGTGCGCGGCGGGAAGCAGGGACAGATCATTTCACGGATCTTGGGCGAGGGGTTCAAGATCCGCGGAATGAAGCTTATCCATCAAACACGAAAGCAGGCTGAAGGTTTTTATGCAGTCCACGCTGGAAAAGGCTTTTTTGACGAGCTTTGCGATTTTATGTCGAGCGGGCCGTGCGTGGTGCTTGCGTTGGAAAAGGACAATGCCGTTAAGGCATGGCGGGACCTGATGGGGGCGACGAACCCGGCCGAGGCTGCCGAGGGTACGATCCGCAAGGACTTTGCTTCATCCATCGGCGAAAATGCCGTGCATGGGTCGGACTCCGATGAGAATGCCGGTATCGAGATCGCCTACTTCTTTAGCAAACTTGAATTAGTGTAAGGCTAAAGGTATAAAGGACAGAGTTTTGTGGTTTAGAATTTCAGAGATCAGGATGGTTTTTCTATCCGTCCCTCAGATTCGCGGCTGTGCTGGGTGCTGATCCTGAAAGTTGAACTATGAACACGGGTAAGGCAAGCTAGAACCTGGACTATTAACTGGACCAATTTATGAAAAAATGCCCGACCTGCCAACGGACCTTTGATGACTCGCTCCGGTTCTGTCAATCGGACGGCACGCCACTGGTCGATGATGCCCCACCGGTAGATCCCTATAAGACAATGGTCGCATCGTCTGCCGATATTTCGGCCGCTATCGGCGGTGACGCTCCGTCTGGCGCCGAACCGCCGGCAAAGGCCGAGGAAGAGGTCCTGCAGCTTCCCTTGGAATCGGACCCGAAAAAGACGATGTTCGTGTCCGAGGAAGAGCTTCGCCGGGAAATGGGAGCTCCGGAAGAACCGGTGGTCGATCTTCCGCCGTTGGCCCCGGAGCCGCCAAAATTTGCCGAGCCCGATCTGACCCCGCCGTCGTTTGGCGATGTCACTTCACCGCCTCCGTCGCCGTTCTCGTCCGGCGAAGGCACGTCATCTCAGGGCCTTGGCGGGGAACCGCCGCCGTTCATGAAAACGACGCCGCCTATACCATCGCCCTTCAATGAATCAACGGGGGCGACATATGACCGGCCAATGAGCTATTCGCCGCCGGAACCTGAAACACCTATTGCGGCGGCTCAGATGCCCGAACCGGCTTCGTCGCCGATCCAGGCCGGAGCTTCCGCACCAGTCCAAAATTGGGAGTCAAACGAACCTATGCAAAACGCACCTATTTCAGCCGCCGCAGGGCAAAACAAGACGTTGGCGATCGTATCGCTGGTTGTAGGCATCTTAAGTATTTTTTGCTGTGGATGGTTTGTTCCCGGCATCGTGGCGATCGTTCTGGGCTTTATGGCCAAAGGTAAGGCAACGAACGATCCTGCAAACTACGGCGGCAAAGGGCTTGCCCTCGGCGGCATCATTACCGGTGCGGTCAGCCTTGTGCTCGGCGTCATCGTTGTGGTCCTTTATTTCCTTGGATTTGCGGCCGGATTCATAAATCCAAACGCATTCTAAGCGATAAGGTTTTGTTAGAAAATGTCATTGATCTCAGACGTACTCCAATCGACCGTGGCGGTCATTAAGGGGATGAAACGGACGCTGTCCGAGATCCCGCGGGAAAAATGGACCGTGCAGTATCCGGACGTGCCTGTAACTGTGCAGCCGCGTTATCGCGGGCAGCACCTGCTGCACGTTGACGAAGCGGGCAAGGAAAAATGCGTGGCGTGCTATTTGTGCGCCGCGGCCTGCCCATCGGATTGCATTTACATAGAGGCCGAGACCGACCCGCGGCCGTATGCTGATCGGATCGGCCGCGATGAGCGATATGCAAAGGTTTATAACATCGATTACGGCCGATGCATATTTTGCGGATTTTGCGTTGAGGCATGCCCGAAGGACGCGATCACACACGGATATAACTTTGAGATATCCGTTTACAATCGAGCCGATCTGCTGAAGACCAAGGATGATCTTTTGATCACAAAGCAGAAGCAATCAAAGAATTATCGCGTGGCCGTTTCAAGTGAGGACGTAGATTCGGAATATAAAGAGGTTTAGATCAGTTGTCAGGGCCGGGAGCGGTAGCGACTGGG
>CAUJFK010000033.1 GCA_963169175.1 Acidobacteriota bacterium
TTTTTCTTTCGCGCAAGATATTCAAATGCTTCACGATACGCATCGGCTTTCGATTCGTTCAACTCAGCGATCGCCCGGTGCACCTCTTCCAAGAGCTTTTCATCAACATCGATTTGGACAGTCATAGGATTAAGAAGTGGGCGGGAGTTTTCTCACCGCCCATCTTTTGTCACGGTAACATTAGGACTTCTTCTCGTCCTCGACATCGACATACTCGGCGTCGATCACATTATCATCCGCGCCTGACGCGGTGCTGCCTTCGGCACCGGCCGATGCTGACGAAGCCTGCTCGCCGCCCGGAGTTTCTCCTGCCGGAGCATTCGCCGTTTGGCTGTAGAGCACCTCTGCCAATTTGTGCGAAGCCGTCTGAAGACGTTCGAATGCGTTGTTCATTGCATCGACATCCGAGCCGCCGAGAGCGGTCTTTGAGTCAGAGATAGCACTGTCGATCTCGCCCGCCGCGGCCGAATCCAGCTTGTCGCGATTTTCAGACAAGGTCTTTTCGACACTGTACATCAAGCCGTCAAGCCGATTGCGTGCCTCGATCTCGCCCTTACGTTTTTCGTCCTCACCGGCGTGCGATTCGGCGTCCTTCATCATCTTGTCGATCTCTTCCTTCGACAGGCCGCTTGACGCGGTGATGGTGATCTTCTGCTCGCGGCCCGTGCCGACATCCTTTGCGGATACGTTCACGATCCCGTTTGCATCGATGTCAAACGTCACTTCGACCTGCGGAACGCCGCGCGGTGCTGGCGGAATGCCAACCAGATGGAATTTGCCAAGCGTCTTGTTGTCAGGCGCCATTGGCCGTTCGCCCTGCAGGACGTGTACTTCCACGCTGGTCTGATTGTCCGACGCGGTCGAAAAGATCTCAGACTTACGTGTCGGGATCGTCGTGTTGCGCGGGATCATCTGCGTCATAACGCCGCCGAGAGTCTCGATGCCAAGAGTCAGCGGGGTGACGTCCAGCAAAAGAATATCCGTCTTTTCGCCGCCGAGAACGCCGGCCTGTACCGCCGCGCCAAGGGCAACGACCTCGTCCGGGTTGACCGACTTGTTCGACTCCTTGCCGAAGTAGGCCTTAACCATCTCCTGCACCTTCGGAATGCGCGTTGAGCCGCCGACGAGGACGATCTCTTCTATATCTTTTGCCTGCAAGCCAGCGTCCTTGATCGCCTGCTCAACGGGCGGCATAAGCCGCATGAGCACTGGTTCGACCAACGCTTCGAACTTCGCACGCGTCAGCTTCATCACCAGGTGCTTCGGCCCCGAGGCATCTGCTGTAATGAACGGCAGGTTGATCTCCGTCTCCATTGCGCTCGAGAGCTCGACCTTTGCCTTTTCAGCTGCTTCTTTAAGCCGCTGAAGGGCCATTTTGTCGTTGTGCAGATCTATTCCCTGATCTTTTTTGAACTCATCGATTATCCAGCCGACGAGGATCTCGTCCACATCATCGCCGCCGAGATGCGTGTCGCCGTTGGTGGATTTTACCTCGACAACGCCTTCGCCGACCTCGAGGATCGAGATGTCGAATGTACCGCCGCCGAAGTCGAAAACCGCGATCGTTTCATCCTTTTTCTTGTCCAAACCGTAGGCCAACGCGGCCGCCGTCGGTTCGTTGACGATCCGCAGAACCTCCAACCCGGCAACCTTGCCCGCGTCCTTTGTCGCCTGCCGCTGGGCGTCGTTAAAGTAAGCCGGAACGGTGATGACGGCCTTCTCGACCTTTGCGCCGAGGTAATCCTCCGCCGACTGCTTAAGCTTTTGCAGCACCATAGCCGCTATCTCCGGCGGGCTGTATTGTTTACCGTCAACGCTGATGCGCACGTCGCCGTTCGAGGCCCTTTCAACCTTATAGGGGACCTGCTTTATTTCATCGCTAACCTCATCAAATTTTCGCCCCATGAAACGCTTGATCGAATAGAGCGTATTTTCCGGATTGGTCACGGCCTGCCGCTTTGCGACCTGGCCGACCAACCTATTTCCATCCTTTGTAAACGCGACCACCGATGGCGTAGTCCGCCCGCCCTCGGAATTTGTGATGACGACCGGCTCACCGCCTTCCATCACCGCAACCACCGAGTTGGTCGTTCCCAGATCGATACCAATGATTTTGCTCATCTAAGTTTCTCCCAGATTAATTAAAGTTCGCTCGCCTATGATTACATACAATGACTTGAGCCTGAATTGAGTATAAAGATTGAGTGTGTTGTTGTCAAGTTTATTTAGACGTCCATGAGTAATGTATTGCGGCATATCCTTTAGGTAAGTTCGAATATGAAAGAAGCCCTCGCGTCGTGCTTTTTTCGTCTCTTTTCGTGGCTTTTCGTGGTGGCGAAACCCGAGGCCGGACCACGAACTGCACGAACCAAGCCGTGAAAACGCACAAAAATACGAAAAAGGAGGCCGCCGTTTCCGGCAGTCTCCAAAGTTAAACAACAAAATAAAGGATCAGAAGCTGAACCTAATACCAAACTGCATCTGGCGGCGTCTATTCCGCAGTCCGCGAGCTTCGGACAGCGCAGCAAGGTCATCCGGATTCGAATAGTCAAAGTTCAGGGCACCAGAATTGGTTACCGTTGAACTGCCCGGATTTGGGATAGCCAATCCGGCATATGCCCCAAGGGCCGCGTGGTTAAATACGTTGAACACGCTAAAGCTTGGTTCAAGTATCCAGTTTTCCTTCCAGATCCGAATCGGCCTGGTCAGGCGGAAGTCCGCTGTGAACAGGTTTTCAAACGGATTCGGGTTCCCAAGTGGGACCAGCGGTATGGTCGGGGTAACCGCGCCGATCGCTCTAAGCTGCGCTTCGGAGAAGATCCCGGCCTGGACCAGCCTCTGCCCGTGGGGCGTAAGCTGGTTGGCCCCGTTGGCATTGTAAGCGGCAATTGCCTCGTTCAGATCGGCAAGGCTTTGGATCGAACGGCCAAAGGCACCGATGTTGGTACCAGGCAACAAATCGACGCGAGGCGTGCCGCCGACACCGCCGTCACCATTGATGTCCGAAGTGAAGATACCGCTGCCGGCCCGATTGTTCGGAACGAACAACGACTGCGGAGCCGAGGTCTGGAACCGATAGATCTGATCGAGGCGGAAACCTCCGATGAGATCCAGGCTGGCGCTGACCGTAGCATTATGCCTCCGGTCAAGCCCACTTGGCCCGTAGTCAGAATTCCAGTCACGATTGTTGGTCGTGTTCGCAATAAATTCAGGCCGTCCTACCCCGCTGGTCGCCTTGTTTGACGCAAGGGCATAACCCACCGTGTAGCTAAGTCCCTTGAACAGCGCGCGTTCACCGATCGAAAGGAATTTGAAGGTATCGCCGCCGAAACGGCCGTTTAGTGAGATCTGCAGTCCCGAATATGTCGAGAACCCGCCGACTGCAAGCCGTGCCCTCGTATTCAGGCTGGTTGCGCCCGGCCAGATCGTATCGTTCGCCAACCCAAAGCTTGCGATCGACGGGAAGAATATGGAATTGTCGGGCCTCCGACAGCCGTTCGTGATCGCCTGATCGATCGTCTGGCCTTGGCAGCTACCCGTCAAAAAGCTACTAACAGCCGTTGCGGCTGCGGTCGAGTTAAAGAAGCGTGCGTCTCGGCGGCTTTCATAATCAGCGAGCAGGAGCGGAAGTCCGATCGTGCGCTGTCTGATATAGTCCACCGAGATGACATGTCCCTTCATCAGCTCATGCTGGAATCCGATGTTGAACTGCATCGAATACGGGATCTTATAATCACCCGGAAACTGGCCACCAAAGGGAACGCCGTTCGTGTTCGCGAATTCCGATGGGCCGCTATTCGGATTGTAATTACCCAGATTTGAGTAGGCAGTCTGGACCGCCGCATTGATCTGCGTAATGTACGGCAAAACGGAACTGATGGTCCGTCCGCGCAAGCACGTGTAGTCGCCCGCAGCGGTCTCCGTCGCCGGGCATAAGGGAATGCCGGTAACATTGATGGGCGTGCCGTCAGGGCCAACAACAAAGTCGGTCGCCAACGCGGTCGGCCCAATACCGGTGGTTATACGAGCAAATTCATCAAACAGCGAATTGTTGAAGATGTTCGCTTCGTACGCCAGATAGAATCCGCCGCGAATACTGGTCTTGCCGTTGCTGAACGGGTCCCAGGCAAAACCAAGCTGAGGGCTGAACGCATCTTTCGGATACTTTGCGGCGTCGCCAAGGCCAGCGCCGTAAACATCCAGCTCAGGAAGCCGCGGAACATCGGGGCTGCTGAAAAAGTTGGTATCGTAGTTGTGGCGGAGGCCAAAGTTTAACGCTAAGGTTCCGGCGGATCTTCCACAGATCCCCGACATACCAGCTATATCGTGTGTTGTACTTGCCGCCAAACGGCAAGCCGTGAGCTGCGCGGGCCGTAAAGAAACCAGCATTCGGCCCAACGCCAAAGTCCTGCAGCAGATAGTCCTGCGGATTGCTGGACGTGCTTGAGGCAAGGTTACCAACGACTGCTACCGGGCCGGCAAAGTTGGCAAATCCGCCAAGGATCAGGCGGGTTATGTCGCCGCCGAAGCGGACAACATGATCGCCAAAAACGGCGCTGCCGTCGTACTTGCCCTGGTAGTTGTTTTGATAGGTCTGCTGCGGGGCCAATCCGTTGGGGCCAAAGCTAAGATTGCCCACATTGATCTGGACCGGCGTACCGTTTACGACGGGGAATTCAAAACCCGACAGCTCGCTGCTGGCGATACGGTTGTTGAAGTTCACATAACCAAGACGGCCTGAGTGGGTCACCTTGCTTCCCGTCAGGTTAATGCCGATCACATGGGTGTTCGTCCAGTCAATATTCTGAAACGGCGACCGTATCGACCCGCCAGTCGAGGTGTCATCGTTAAAATTGTGGAGATAGAACAAGCGGAGATTGTTCGTCGCGTTGAAGTCAACACGATTCAGGGCGGCTCGCGTCACGATCGGCAACGATGACGACGCATTGAACGTCGGAAAATTGCTGGAAGTGAAATTTGAAAAATCCGCCTGATTGAACCGCTCAAAATTTGAGAAGAAGAACAGTTTGTCCTTCCAGAAGAGCGGCTCGCCGAAACGGTACCCTGCCTGATCGCGATTGAATTCAGGTTTAACAGCAACAAAGTCAGGGCGGGCATCGAATCTATCGTCTTGTTTGAAGTAGAAACCGCTGCCCGAGAACTGGTTGCCGCCCGTACGCGAAGCAATGCTTATCGCGCCCGATGTTGTCAGCGAAGTCGAAAGGTCGAACGACGAACGCTGAAGGTTGAATTCCTGAACGGCATCCGTTGAGAAATTGGCAACTGTTGTTCCAACAGTCTCGTCCGTTACGTCAATACCTTCCAACTGAACACGGGTGCCTGTACCCGATCCGCCGTTAACACGGACGGCACGGTAGGCATTAGTCTTCGTCGGGTCAATGTTGCCGCCGTCAACAACCGTAACGCCGGGCTGAAGGACCGCTAGATCCAGGAAGTTTCTCTCGTTCAGCGGCAAGGCTGTGATCTGTCGGCTGGTGATAACGCCATCCACGGTCTGACGGGTCGTATCGACCTGAATATCGGTAGCACCGATATCGACCTGAACGGTTTCGGATGTTGCACCGACCTTCAAGCTGATGTCGGCACGTGCGACCTGAGAAAGCTGAACGACAACATTTTCGGCATTAGCCGAGCTGAAGCCCTGTTTCTCGATCTTAACACTATAAACGCCCGGCTGCAGCGAACGAACGGAATAGAATCCGTCCGAGTTCGAGGTCGCGGTAACGACCTTGCCGGTAGAAGTTTGCGTAATGCTGACGTTGGCACCCGCCACAACGTTTCCTTGCGGATCGGTAACAACGCCCTAAATACTGCCCGTTGGTGTTTGGGCCAGGCTCAGCGACCACAACAGGCCGATGACAGCCGCTATGAACACTGACCTAAGAGTTCTGTGCATATTGCTCCTCCAATTACTGAATCTAATTCCGATCCAATGGTGAGGACGTGGTTCGGTGGTCTAAAACTGACTCGTTCTCCATATCGGTCGTGGGCGGAGACCAAGTCCAACAAAAACCATGTGAGGGCGTTTCCGCATAGGGCAAATTAAATGCCAAAAATCAAGGTGGATAGGAATATATTTTTTTGGGCGAGATTAGTTTAAGCCAGAGGATTCTCTAAATGCTTTGTTTTGATCTAGTTACAGGGCCACGGTATTGCGGTCGTTGGACATAACGTTTCAAGGTAAGGGCTAAACCGGTACCGGTCCTGCCAACGATGTTGTCCATAAATTTGAACAAACCATCAAAATCTTGTACGTGCAGAAGGAACTCTGCGTTGAAAACCTGATCGTGAAATTTCGGAATGGTGCGCCTTTACCGAGTGGATGGTTCGCTCTGACCGTCCTTCATCAGCTTTGCAACAAAGAAGATGTAATGGATCCCGGAAAGAACCGCGAAGAATGCTACGGTCGTATAGACCGTCGGCAGATAAAAGCTGTAGCCGCTAACGGGCGATAGTAGGACCAAGCCGACGGCCAACACCTGAACAAAGGTGCTGACCTTCCCAAGCCACGAGGGTTTAAAACCGCGAAAACCGGTCATGACATTGATGGCCGCCGCGACGGTGACGATCAGGATGTCACGGCCGATCACGGCCGCAGTGACCCAGAACGGTATGGGCACATGAGGTGAGGGTTGGAGAACATTCGGCATTGTGAGGAGAATAAAGGCCGAGGTCATCAGGAGTTTGTCAGCGATGGGGTCGAGAATGGTGCCGAGTTCCGATTCCTGCTTGAATCGCCGAGCGATAAAACCGTCGACACCATCTGACAATCCGGCGATCAGAAAAACAAGCAATGCCATGCCGCCGTATCCATAAAACAGCAGGCTCGCGAATACCGGTATGAGCGCCATCCGCAGAAACGTCAGCAGGTTTGGGATAGTTAAGATACTGTTCATCTAGCTGCAAACAAGTTTCGACGTACCAGGCCGCCGACTTGGGACAGAGGCATTGTTTCGCAAGCTTCGCGCATTGTCTTCCGTAGTTCGTGGTAAGGAAAAGCCCCCGCACGAACAACACCAAACGTGACTGCGAATCTCAAAAAATAAGAAACAAGGAAGAAGACTAGTTGTTTTGAGCGCACAGTCAAGCCGCGCGTAGTTCAAGCAAAGTTATTTCAGGAGGGCATTGATATCTAACCGGCAGAACAACAGTTCCAATGCCGCGCGTTATGTATATCTGCGAGTCCTTGCGTTGGTGAAGGCCATTCGAAAGTTTGCGGCGGCGGATAAGGCGGCGGTCGTTATCGCGGACGCGGACCTGGCCGCCATGAGTATGG
>CAUJFK010000034.1 GCA_963169175.1 Acidobacteriota bacterium
GTTTCAAACGGGCGGTTATATTCCGATTGCGAAGGATGAGCGTGGCCTTGCGGACACGCGGGCTAATAGCAGGCACAACAACGCGATCTTCGGTATCGAGAGAAAATTTTCAACGCAGCGACGCGGAGAAGCGAACAAGAATTTGAGCGGGCGTATATTTGTTCGCGGCAATCTTTTTGACGAACGCCGCGATAACGGAACTTCGCTGACATATAACAAAACCTACTTTCGCCAGGCCGCAGGCGGAGCGGATGTGTTTCATAACACGACAGGCGAATTCCGATTCCGCGCCTTTATCGAATCGCAGGTTTACGACCAGACATTTTCCGCCGTTTCCGCAGACCGAAACTCCGAAACTCTTTCGCGGCTCCAGCGTGTCCCGTCACAGGCCGCCGGCGCAAGTGTATTTTGGACAAAGTCGATCGGTTCGCACACGCTTTCAGCATCATTTGAAACACGCGAAGTTCACGGATTTAGCGACGAGGTGGGTTATTTCAGCGGCCGTCCGACATCCGTTTCCGGTCCGGGCGGAAGCGAAAGGACGAACGCTGTTTTTATACAGGACGTTTGGGCGGTTACGAAGAAATTGAGCCTGAATCTTGGTGCGAGGGTTGACGCCTGGAAAAATTTTGACTCTCATTCGGCAACGCGGTCGCTTACGACCGGTGCGGCATCGGATACATTATTTGCCGACCGGAGCGAAACCGCATTCAGCCCGCGTGTTGCGGCGATCTATCAAATAAACGAAAACGCTTCGGTTTACGGAGCCTACACGCGCTCGTTCCGCGCTCCGACATTGAATGAACTCTATCGCGGTTTCCGCGTCGGTAATATTGTCACGCACCCAAATGAGAATCTGCGGGCCGAGTACGCAAACACCGTCGAAGGCGGAGTTGGTTTAATGTTCTTCGAAAGACGGCTCAGCCTTCGCGGAAGCGTGTTCGCCACAACTGTGTCCAATCCAGTCGTAAGCGTCACTTTGAACACAACGCCGAATCTGATAACCCGCCGCCGGCAAAATCTTGGCGAAACACGGACGCGCGGAATTGAGCTTGATGCCGAGTTTGCGATCCGCCGTGATCTTCGATTTTCCGCAAGCTATCTTTCCGCTGATTCCCGCGTGACCGAGTTTCCCGCAAATCCTGCACTGATAGGAAATTTCCTTCCTCAAATACCGCGCAAGCAGATGACCTTTCAACTAAACTATCGACCGCCCACACGTTTTTCATTCGGCGTCCAATCACGGATCTCCGACGCCCAATGGGAAGACGACCTGAACACTCTCCGCCTCCGGCCATATTTCACAATGGACGCAACCGCAGCGTATCGCGTGCATCGCAGAATCGAACTTTTCGCCGCCTCCGAAAATATCTTCAACTCGCGCTACGACATCGGCCTGACACCAGTCCGCACGGTCGCGGCCCCGGCTTTTGTTCGGGTTGGGATGCGAATTGAGGTAGGGGGGAAGTGAATCGGAAAACTGCGATCTAAATCAAAATATCTCGAAGACAGCGAAAGCCTGTGGGTTGGCGCCGCTGTGGTTCTGATGAGCCTTTTCGCAACATGAGCAACAAACTAAAGTTTGTTGGACGGTTTGCCCGCTAACGCATCCAGAAGAGATAGAGAAACGTCATCGAGACGACGAATAATATTGCGGCCATTGGGAGGCCGACGCGGACGAAATCGCGGAAGCTGTAGCCGCCGGGAGCCATTACGAGGACATTTACCGGATGGCCGAGCGGCGTGATAAATGCCATTGACGCGGCGACGGCGACGCCCATCGCCAATGCTCGCGGATCGATGCCGGATTGTTCGGCGATGCTGATAGCCAGCGGGCCCATTACTGTCGCAACGACCGCGCCGTTCACCGTTTGGACAAGCAATGCGGTGACAAGGAAAAGTGAGGCGAGAAGGGCAAGCGAGCCATAACCGCCGATCGCCGCGACCAGGTGCGACGCAAGCCATGCGGCCGCGTTCGTTTTTGAAAGTGCGATGCCCATCGGCAGCATTCCGGCAACCAGAAAAACGCTCCGCCATCCCATCGAAGACCACGCCTGATCGGTCGTCAGAATGCCGGTCAGCATCATTACAAGCGCTCCGCCAAGCATGATCGGGCCGGTCATTGCCGGAGTCGTGGCCGCAAGAAACAGCGTTAGAACAAAGATCATCAAGGCGGCTTTGCCCTTTCCTTGGACTGTCGCCGTTTCGTCCTTTGGCGTCAGCACGATGAGGTCAGGGTCCGATGCCGCTAACCTGATTCTTTCAATTCTGCCTTGAAGTAAAATAGCGTCGCCAAATTGCAGCGACTCATCGGCAAGGCCCAGTGTTATTTCGCTATCGCGCCGCCAGATAGCGAGTACGTTCAGCCCATACTTCTCACGAAAATTTGCGTCTCGAAGAGTTTCGCCGATCAGCCGCGATCGCGGTGCAAGCATTGCCTCGACGACCGTCACAACCGCCGAACGCAGATCGCTTTCCTGCCACCGCGACGTCGGCAGAAATTCCATATAGGGCTCGACGTCGCGCTTGCGGAAATCTTCCAGGTTGCCTTCAAACACGAGTATATCGTCATCTTTTATCTCGGTAGTCGGCGACGGAGCCACTATCCTTCGCCCGCCGCGCTCGATGGCAACTACGCTGACGCCAAACTTTTCTCGAAGCGTGCTTTCGGCAAGCGTCTTTCCGGTCAGAAATGAATTGTCGGGAACACGAGTTCGAAACAAGTTCTGGCCAAGCGAATATGCCGCAACAAGATCGGAGGTATCCTTTGTGTTTGGCGCATGAGTGCGTTCGATCTGCGATTCGCCTTTCAAAAGACGCCGGCCAAAGACAGCCATATAGACGGCGCCGGCGATCGTCACCGGCACGCCGACCCACGCAAAATCGGTGACGCTGAATGAATGAAGCCCGCGGTCAACAAGCAGTGAATTGATTACAATATTTGCCGTCGTGAGAAGCGTCGCGGTGCCGCCGAGAATGGTTCCGAATGCGAGCGGCATCAATATCTTCGACGTGTTCACACCCGCCTTTTTCGCGGCGCCTGACGCCGCCGGCAGCAGCACTGCCGCTGCTGCGATATTGTTCATGAACAAAGATAGAAACGCCCCGGCCATCATCACAATGACCGTCAACCTGACCTCGCCCTTCCCGCCGATCTTTAACAAAAGCTGACCGACCTGGTCTGAAATACCCGATCGACGGAGTGCTTCTGCCAGAATAAACACTGCCATTATCGTAATGACCGCTGTCGTGCTGAAGCCCGACAAAGCCTCTTGCGGCGTGAGCACGCCCGTGATCGCAAGCGCCACCGCGACCAGCAGCGCAACAAGCTCCGACGAGAGCCGATCGGTCAAAAACACGATCAGAGCAACCGCCAGGATCACGAGCGTCAATATGAGGTGGCTTTCCATCAAAAGCCTTAAGTGTAATTTGAGTAGGTTGCGGATTCAAAGCCCTGCGGCATTATCCGGCCTGCTGCTTTTTATTGGTGCGGCTAAGTGATATGCTTTTAAGTTTAATTTGAACTCATGAGCAATAATAACGAACCAAACAAGATCATCTTTTCGATGGTCAAGGTCAGCAAGTTTTACGACAAGAAGCCCGTCCTAAAGGACATTTACCTTTCATTTTTTTACGGCGCCAAGATCGGCGTTTTGGGATTGAATGGTTCAGGTAAATCTACTTTGCTGAAAATAATCGCGGGACAGGATACTGAATTTAACGGCGAGGTCGTATTTTCGAAGGGCTATTCGGTCGGGTATTTGGAGCAGGAACCGAAGCTGGACGAATCGAAGACCGTGCAGCAGGTTGTCGAGGAAGCGGTGCAGTCAACGGTCGATCTGCTAAAGGAATACGAAGAGATCAACGCCAAATTTGCCGAGCCGATGGACGACGATGAGATGAATGCACTCATCGAACGCCAGGGAAAGGTGCAGGAAAAACTGGATCATGCGGACGCGTGGGACCTTGATTCGCGTCTCGAAATGGCAATGGACGCGCTTCGCTGTCCGCCGGCAGACACTCCGGTCAACACACTTTCTGGCGGTGAAAAACGCCGCGTTGCGCTCTGTCGTTTACTGTTGCAGAAACCAGACATTCTCCTCCTCGATGAGCCGACAAACCATCTCGATGCCGAAACGGTCGGATGGCTCGAACAGCATCTGCAAAAATACGAAGGCACGATCATCGCCGTTACGCACGACCGCTATTTTCTCGACAATATTGCCGGCTGGATACTCGAACTCGATTATGGCCGCGGCATTCCTTACGAAGGGAATTATTCGTCGTGGCTTGAGCAGAAAAGCTTACGGCTTGCGCAGGAAGCGCGGGCCGAAGATAAGCTGCAAAAGACGCTCGAACGCGAACTTGAATGGATCCGCATGGCACCGAAAGGTCGGCACGCAAAATCGAAGGCCCGCATCGACGATTATGACGAACTGGTAGCGTCGAAATCCGAAAAACGGGCCGATCAGCTTGAGATCTATATTCCGCCGGGCGAACGGCTCGGCAACAATGTGATCGAGGCGCACGGCGTTTCAAAATCCTTTGGCGATAAAGTGCTTTTCGAAGGCCTTGAATTTTCGCTTCCAAAGGGCGGCATCGTCGGCGTTATCGGCCCGAACGGCGCCGGCAAAACGACGCTTTTTCGGCTGATCACTGGCCAGGAAACGGCCGACTCCGGCACGTTCAAGGTCGGCGAAAAGGTCAAGCTTGGCTACGTCGATCAGTCACGGGACAGCCTTGATGGCGATAA